>JAGLQR010000423.1 GCA_023136725.1 Candidatus Aminicenantota bacterium | reverse complement strand
ATCACTCCTGAAATCCATTTTGTTTCCCAATATATATTTCCCGAGTGCAAGGAGTGAATATCCCAGGGTTTGCGTAGAGTACCATCTCCCATCTGAGAGGTCACGAACTATCTCCTCGTACATGATATCCGCTTTATTCCAGTCTTGAAAAACAGTCAAAGCCTCCAGAATAATCGCTCTGTCCCTCATCGAAGAACCGAAAGTCCTGCCGGGGTTTTTATACTGTTTTACAGATGTTTCTATACCTTTTTGAATTTTTTTCGACACATCCCGTTTCCCGGCAAGGAAATACGCTGCAGACAACATCCATCTCTCCACGTGAGTAGTTTTGGCAAGGTCATTTTCTACTATCAGGTTCATCGATCCCAACTGAGGCTGTCCTGCAAGTGCCAGCACATAAAGCCGGTAGATCCGGGAAAGCATCTTATCCGTGGTGACGAGGGATCTTGATTTCTGAAAACGGATAACAGAATTGAGCAGATCAGCAGGGATATTGTACCCTCTCTTCTTTGCCTCCACCATAAAGTGCAGACCGTAATTTGTCCCCCAGATACTTACATCCCTGTTCCCGGGCCAATATGAGAACCCTCCGGAAGGAAGGACAAATTTCCTTAGCCTTTTAACGGCAGAATTAATATTTTCATCCACATCTTCCAGATCAATAGAAGAGTCTTTTATGAACTCCTTCAGATACAATTGAGGAAAAACCGAAGATACAGTCTGCTCAATACATCCGTAGGGGTAATGTATAAGCCATGATAAACGACTCTCAATATCAAGTCTCGGCTTCCTTGAAATAACCACAGAGGCTCTGTTCGTCCCTTTAAGTCCCCTGTCCGGAACTATAAAATCAATAGATTTTCCCGGTTCAGTATTCTTCTTTTCAGACCCGTATATTCTCGGTGAGGAAGGCCTTATTTTTATATCAATCGATTTTGATACACTATACTTTCCCGACTCCGCTTTAAAAACCACTTTGCAGTCACCTACTGCATTTTCAACCTTCAAGTTAAATGAGGTATCCTTTTCACCAGTTTTTTCGAAAACAAGTTTTTTCTTTTTGTCTCCCGAGATCTTCAGGTTCCCTTCAGTCCTTATCGATAAGCGGACATTCCTGATCTTTTCATTCAAGGCAAACACACTGACAGGAACCTTTACCATATCCCCGGGTCCGAGAACACGTGGAAGTGTAGGCAGAAGCATAAGATCGGTCTTAACCGGTACACTCTTTTCAGCCTTTCCGAAACTATAATGATCGGCAGCAATAACCATTATCCTGACCGACCCTATATAATCCGGCATCATGAACTTAACTTTTTTCTCACCATTGTCCCCGGTTTTTAAAGGGCCCAGGAACATTGAAACCGGTTTGAATCTTTTTGATTTCCCGGGTTCCAGTTGAGAAGAACGATAACCTTCGGCAGTGACCTCCATCTCACCTCCGATGGAGAACAAACGATACACATCCCCTTTGTTGACAGCCAGGACATAAGAGAAGAGATCATATGTACTGATCCCCAGTTTCTGTTTACTGAAAAAGCTCTTCCATGGATCTGGTGTAAGAAATCTTGTAAGGTCAAGCAGCCCTTCATCTACAACCGCAATCGTGAACTGAACATTGCTCCTGTCTTTTGTACGGACAACAACTTCAAATTCTTTATTTGACTTCAATTCATCATCCATAATGATATCAAGCTCCTTCCTTGTCGAAGGCTCCTCTACCATAACAGGGATCGTACCATATACTCTTACCGGCCTGTCATTTCCGGTCTGAGAGTGGGGCTGAATGATCGAAACAGAAACGTATGCATTGGGAAGCATTTTTTCCGTAACAGGGACCTTGATCTCCCCGAGTGCATCTTCATCCTTAAGCTTTT
>JAGLQR010000422.1 GCA_023136725.1 Candidatus Aminicenantota bacterium | reverse complement strand
GGCGTAAGCCGGGGTGCGGGCAGTATCAACTCATTAACTCTCAAGGATGTTAATAAACTGAAGAAGGAATCAGCATACATTAGTGAAGCTTCAGCATATGTTCGTGCTTCCGGGCAGGTGATCGCAGCAGGTAAAAACTGGTCTACCTCCATCAATGGTGTCGATCCGAATTACCTGATAATTAAAGATTGGGAATTGGAGAAAGGAAACTTTTTTACAAAAAGAGAAATTCGCTCCAGGGCAAAAGTTGCGGTATTGGGGAAAACTGTCTCTGATGAATTATTCGAGGATTCGGATCCGGTTGGGCAGAGTATTAGAATTAGAAATATACCTTTTAAAGTTATAGGGGTTCTTGATGCAAAAGGGAGCAGCATGATGGGAGATCAGGATGATGTGATCCTGGTTCCTACTTCCACTGCACTTTATAGAATGACCGAAGGGAAGAATATCAGTATGATCATGATCAGTGCAGTTAGTAATGAAGTAATGGAAGAAGCACAGGCAGAGATCGAAACTATTTTACGTAAATCTCATAACCTCAAAGATGAAGATGCAAGTAATTTCAGATTGAGATCTCAAACCGAGATTATCGACAGGGTTTCCTCTGTCACGGGTGCCTTGACAGTGCTGCTCGGTGCAATAGCTGCAGTGTCACTCCTTGTCGGAGGAATTGGAATAATGAATATTATGCTTGTATCAGTTACAGAAAGGACAAAGGAGATCGGTATCCGTCTTGCTATCGGTGCAAGGGGTAAGGATGTACTGGTGCAATTTCTGATAGAGGCAGTATTACTCAGCCTTGTCGGTGGAATAATCGGAATAATATTCGGGGTCCTGCTTGCGAACAGCGCTTCATATTTTATGAACATGAGTATCGTGTTAAATCCATTTATATCTTTGATGGCATTTTCATTTTCCGGAGCTGTTGGAGTGTTTTTCGGATTTTATCCTGCCAGGAAAGCTGCTGCAATGGACCCGATTGAAGCCTTAAGATATGAGTGATTGCTGGAACTATAGTGAATAAAGTATAATGTAACTCCGATTGTGAGGATTAAGATGAAAAAGATGAATTTGTTATTAGTTGTATTGTTTCTGTTTGGAGTAGTTGCTGCTGAACCTGAAATTATCAAACACAAGATTAAAGATAGTATCAGGACAATAAATGAACTTAAATTAAAGCTCGGACTTGAAAAGGATCAGTATGAGCAATTGCAGAAGATCTATTCTGCATCTGAATCTCAAAAGAAAATAGATATAGATATATTCAGGTCAAGTTCCACAGCATTAATAAGGGCCGCTGAGAGGAGACGTGAAATTACTGACAGCAGAGTAAGTGAAATCCTTACTGATCTTCAGAATATCAGTTTTGACAAATACAGACATGAGAGGAAAAAAGAAGAAGAGATGTTCAGGCTGAAGGAAGGGCTGATCCTCTCCAGACAACAGGAAATTCAGATCGAATTGATAATGGCTGAAGATAAAGATATATTGGACCGGTTGTATGCACGGCTCAGCTATTACATAAAAAGTGGACAGGACAGAAAAAAGAAGAGTAGTGAAAGCGGAAAACTATTAAAAAGCCGTACAGGCGGTCTCGAAAGGAGAAATCCTGAAGTGGTGAGAATGGAACAGGGGCCGCCTGAAAGGATACTTGAATACCGGAATGAAAAAGCCAAAAGGGTTAATAAATATTTGACAATTGATCAAAAAAAATTGTATTCGGAATTGTTGAAATTTCAGGAGCAGGAGCTGAGGTCATATATCAGAAAGTTGAGAAGATAGATCCGTTTGATTTTCAGAATTAATTTAAGTCATAGAAAAAAATGATTTTTTTTTGATTCTGTAGTATTATATTCAAAGATAGAAAACAGGTGAAATTT
>JAGLQR010000421.1 GCA_023136725.1 Candidatus Aminicenantota bacterium | reverse complement strand
GGGAATAGTGAAAACTTCTCTTTTCTTGTATTATTAATCTCACTGTTTATTTCCGTCCAGTATTTATCCCAGGCAGGATCGAACTCATCCGGAACTGAGTCTGAAATTTCGGAAAACATTTTTTTGTTCTCTTCTAGAAATTCCCTGCAATGGTCACATGTAGTTAAATGATTATTCAAAATTTTCTCTTCTATTTCAGAAAGTTCGTTATACAGAAACATGATAATTTTATTTTCAAAGTGTTTACATCTCATAATAATTCCTCCGTAAGTGATATTTTCAGTTCACTTCTGATGGCTCTGACTGCCCGGAAAAGCTGGGTTTTTACATTCCCTTCACTGCAACCAAGCGAATCGGCGATCTCCCTGATCTTCATCTGTTGATGATGTTTCAGTGTAAATATCATTCTCTGTCTCGGTGACAGGGTTGAAATTGCTTTTGCGATCTTTTCATTTTTCTCTTTGTTAATGATCTCTTCTTCCGGATCAATACCCGATTTACTTTTGTCCTGGAGATTCCCCTCGTCAATATCAGTGTACCTATGCTTTTTCTCTCTCCTGAGGAAGTCTATAGATGAGTTCATTCCGATTCTGTATAACCAGGAGTGAAATTTCTGAGGGTCCTTCAGTTTGTTTTTATGCAATGCGGAGAATGCAGTGATGAACGTGTTGTGAAGTATCTCTTCGGCGTCTTCCCTGTTGCCGGTGTACTTAAGAGCGAGATTCATTATGTTTTGTCTGTTCATGTCGTATAAAGTTCTCATAGCATTGTTATTGCCCGATTTTGCCAGATCTACGATCCGGCCAATTCTTTCTTCCATATATATAGACATAATTCATTTCGGAAATGTTGACAAGAAAATTAAAAATAATTTTGGATTTGGTAAAAGATTAAATTATAATTTCTCAAATTCGAGGTTCGAAACACGACTAGGTGAATTCGCCGTGGCGAAGAGAAAGCAGCCTGGGCTGAATCCGAAACAATACTAAATTACCGAAGCATGAATGTTCCAAACAAGAGCATAGAGAAATTCCTTAAGGATGGTTCATCAAATATAAAATCTACCGGGATAAATTATCTGATAAAAAAAAGGGCGGCGATGAACCGCCCAATTTTTTTATTTCATGTAGTTTTCAAACTCTTTTTATCTTTCAGTACCCAGATAAGTAATACCATGACAGCGGCAAAAAAGGCACCGAATATCCAGAAATAAAAAGCGGCATTCCAGCTGAATTTTTCAATCAAAATTCCGGTTCCGATTCCTGTCAAACTGGCTCCGAGATAACCAAAAGCATTTATAAGACCGGTTACAGATGAAGCCGCTTTGCGGGACCCCAAATCTGCGGGGAGTGCAGCGACGAGCAGAATATGCGGTCCGAAAGTAAAGAAGCCGATAAATAAAAGACAAATAAGGCTCATGATCCAGTTTTCACTAGGGATGATCCTGAAGATGTAGCAGGAAATTCCAAGCAGCATAAGCATGAAAAATGCAACAGGAGCACGTTTGTTCTTGAAAATATTATCAGAGGCCCAGCCTGCAAATATAGCTCCCAAGCCACCTGCTATAGGGAATGCTACTGCTTTATATGCAGCAGTGGATATCGAAGCTCCCTGTACTTCGAACATAAAGGTGGGAGCCCATGACATAAATCCGTAACGTACAATATTAAGTCCTAAAAGCGCGAAAGCTGCAAGCCAGATGTAAGGATTAAGGAGAGTGATCTTTAATGTATTCTTAAATCCGATATAAGTATCTTCCCTGACCTCAGAAGAAATGACCCCGCTCTCCTGTTCCTCTACACTCGGTAATCCGAGCTCTTCCGGTGCATTGCGTGCTCTTTTATACCAGTGCAAAGCCATAAATATACAAATTATTGCAGG
>JAGLQR010000420.1 GCA_023136725.1 Candidatus Aminicenantota bacterium | reverse complement strand
CATCAATTTGTCCAATCCAGAATGCGGCACTTTTTTTCAGTTCATAGTTCTTATCATTTTTTGCTATGGATACAAGCTTATTAACAGAAGCTTTCGAATCATTTTGAGAAATTGAGAAAATGAGCTTTTTCTTAAGTTCATAATCATTTTCATTATCATACATATTAATAATGGCTTTGCTGCTCTCGCTGCTATTCATCTGCCCCAACCAGAAGATAGCTTTTTCCCGTACTTTCCTGCTGGCGTCATTTTTAGCGACATTTATCAGGACAGGTACTACTTCTTTATGATCATGTTGACTTATAATGAAAAGTGCTTTTTCTCTCATTCTAACATCTTTATTCTCTTTGATTATTTTCTTGAGTATCGGGAATGCTTTCTCTTCATCCATTTGAAGGAGTGCATCCAATGCCCACATTTTCACACTTCCCTCTTTTTCCGCATCAGCATCAGCACCACTTCTCAGGTATTTCCTATAACTTCTATTTCCCAGTCCGGAAAGGGATTCGGCGATCTCCATTCTCAGTATCTTGGCATCTTCGATCCAGGTACTGGTTTTGAATCTGTCAAGCAGTTCATTCAATTCCTTAATGGCTTCTTCGTTCAGGCTGATCTTTGCTGTTCTCTCTGTGAGTTCTGTTCCCATCTTTGACAGAGAGTATGAGAGCCAGTATAAGGAATCATCCAGATAGCCACTCTTCTTGAACTTTTCCTGAAATTTTTTCAGAGTTACGACTGCTCTTGTCCAATCCTTCTCGTAGATCAGTTTTTTTGCTTTCTTGAACTCTTCATGGTCCTTCTTATCAGCAGAATCCAATGGTGTCGCGAATATTAATGTAGCCAAGAAAGCTGGCACCATTAGTAACCTTGTCAATTTAAATAGTTTTCTTTTCATTTTGTATCTCCTTTTAGATCCGTTGGGATCTTTTTAATTTATTTTTAAATAGATCTATTTTCAGCGGAATATCCTTCTCTCTGATCATCCCCTGAAGGAATCTCATGGAATCTTTTTCTCCGGGTGTAACATTTTTTATCTCTGTAAGGATCAGCTCCAGCTCCTCCAATAGTGTAGCAAGATAGGGGTTCTTGTCCGGAGATATATGCCTTTTCAGAAGCCTTGTCTCATCCAGCATTGTTCTTATGATCTTTTTATCAACCGGGCCGCCATTTCCGTTGTTCATCGGGATCGTATAGTTGGCATAGTCGAGCATTACCGGTTTAACATCCTCGAAGTAATCTTTTACATATAATAGATTGCTGCTCTTTTTTTTTATCAGAGTTTCTCCCTTAGGAGATGACATAAAAAATCTTCCGATAAGTATTCCCGCAACCAATATAATAATAGACATTGCAAATGAAAGAGCTTTTGAGTTAAAAGGGAATAGTGAAAACTTCTCTTTTCCTGTATTACTAATTTCACTGTTTATTTCCGTCCAATATTTATCCCAGGCAGGATCGAACTCATCCGGAACTGAGTCTGAAATATCGGAAAACATTTTCTTGTTCTCTTCCAGAAATTCCCGGCAATGTTCACATGCAGTTAAATGGTTATTCAGAATTTTCTCTTCTTTTTCAGAAAGTTCGTTATACAGAAACAGGATTATGCTATTTTCAAAATGTTTACATTTCATAATAATACCTCCGTAAGTGATATTTTCAGTTCACTTCTGATGGTTCTGACTGCCCGGAAAAGCTGGGTTTTTACATTCCCTTCGCTACATCCAAGCGAATCAGCGATCTCCCTGATCTTCATCTGTTGATGATGTTTCAGAGTGAATATCATCTTCTGCCTTGGTGGCAGGGTTGATATTGCTTTTGTAATTTTTTCATTTTTCTCTTTGTTAATGATCTCTTCTTCAGGATCAATACCCGATTTACTTTTATCCC
>JAGLQR010000042.1 GCA_023136725.1 Candidatus Aminicenantota bacterium | reverse complement strand
ATAAAAAAGCAGGCAAAGCTATTCTCGAATTCTTCGGTGGAGAAGTAAGGATGATAGCTATAGGTGGTGCACCTCTGGGTTCTGAGGTAGAGAATTTCCTTAGAATTGCAGAATTTCCATATGTAATGGGTTACGGTCTTACTGAAACATCTCCACTTCTGACCGGTGAGAAGGTCAGTGAAACCAGAAAAGGCTCATCCGGTTATCCAATAAGGGATGTAGAGATCAAAATAGTTGATCCGGATCAACAAACAGGTATAGGCGAGATATATGCGCGGGGCCCCAATGTAATGAAGGGGTATTTTAAAAATGAGAGTATAACCAAAGAAGTTCTAACTGAAGACGGATGGTTCAAGACCGGCGATAAAGGTTATCTTGACAAGGACAACTATCTCTATATCAGGGGAAGATCAAAGAACATGTTCCTCGGGCCCAACGGGGAGAATATTTACCCCGAAGTTATTGAAGAAAAACTAAATGAGATCCTCATTGTTCAGGAAGCTCTGGCAATAGAAAATAATGGTGATGTGGAAGCATTGATATACCTTGATCATGATATACTCAATCCAATGCTGGAAGGAAAATCTGAAACAGAACAAAAAAAAGTAATTAGTGATATTCTTGAAAATATACGAGTTGAAGTTAACGAAAAACTTCCACCCTCATCAAGAATAAAGAGGGCTTTTCACCAGATTGAAGAGTTTACCAAAACAGCGACAAAGAAGATCAAAAGGTATCTCTATTATCACCCTGCATCAGAGTAGATTTTATAGATTTATTAAACAATATAGCGGTAAACAAGTATAATACTCTTGATATGGGAATAGTTCTTGACAAATTTCAAAAGGATGCAATCAGACTTATCGGAGAGGGTAAGTCAGTCATCGTCTCAGCTCCCACTGGTGCGGGAAAAACTCTAATCGCTGAGCATGTTATGCAAAGAGTGCTTTACTCCGGGAAAAGAGTGATCTATACATCACCTGTTAAAGCTCTCTCTAATCAGAAGTTCAGAGATTTTTCAGTTCAATTTCCCGATAAGACCGGAATCGTTACAGGTGATGTTTCGATCAATCCATATGCTCCGTTACTAATAATGACAACTGAGATCCTGAGGAACAGACTCTTTTCTGAAAATTCTTCATCTGTAGATTATTCATGGGTAATATTTGACGAGATTCACTATATTGACGATCCCGACCGGGGTACAGTATGGGAAGAATCTCTGATGTTCCTCCCGGAAGGGATGAAATTCCTCGGACTTTCAGCTACCCTTCCGAATGTCGATGAATTCGCCTCATGGATAAGCCGGATAAGAGGTGAGGATATTTCAGTTGTGAAAGAAGATAAAAGACCTGTCCCATTAAACTTCTATTTTGTTTCCGGAAGAAAAGTATACAAAGACCCTGCATTTATAAAAAACAGATCACATGGTTATAGTATTGGTGAACAACGATACGGGAAGCGGAAAAAGCTCCCGCATGATAATGATGTGATAAGCCTGATAACCGGTCTCAGGTCGAGAGACCGGCTGCCTGCCATCTATTTTACAATGAACCGTAAAAGAACTGTTTCATTGGCCGAATCACTCGCTTCATTTGATTTCCTTGGAAAAATTGATAAAAAAAAAGTGACTGACACTATAGATATAGCATTGCAAAGGCACGGGAGTGTGGATAATCCGGGCTTTAATGACATCATCCCTCTCCTTAAGAGAGGTATCGCATATCACCACGCAGGAATGCTTCCCACCGTAAAAGAGCTTGTGGAGAAGCTTTTTACTGCAGGGCTTATCCGGATAGTCTTTGCTACGGCTACTTTCTCTCTTGGAATAAACATGCCGGCAAAAAGTGTGATCCTCGATGAATTAAAGAAAAGATCGGGCCGTACTTTCAGGATTATGCCAAGACGGGATTTCTTCCAGATGGGGGGCAGAGCAGGACGCAGAGGTATTGATAAGACCGGATATGTATACAGTTTTACAGATCCATCGATCCAGTTACATTCTATTAAATCACTTATAAATGGGATACCGGAACCTGTTTCCAGCAGGTTCGCTATTTCCTATGCCGGAATCCTGAATCTGTATGAAAGATATGGTGAAGATATATATTCAATTTATTACAGATCATTTAAATATTTTCTTGAAAAAAGGAAGGAAGATGGAGTAAAACTATCCGGACTCAGAAAAAAAGTGAAGCTATTGAAAGAGCTTAAACATTTGGATGCAGGAGGCGTAACCAAATCAGGAAAATTTGCCCGTGAAATTCATGGATATGAACTCCCGCTTGGCGAAGTATTTAAAAGCAATCTTATAAAAAACCTTTACCCTAAAGATCTGGTATATATCACACTTGCTCTCGTATATGAGCCGAAGAGGGGGGAAAAAGCAATACCTGAGCATGGAAGGTCAAAATATTTATACAAACTGACCAAACCTCTTATATCAAGAATTCACAGATATGAGAAAGCAAATGATATAAACATCACAAGCCCTGCATTTAATTTCAACCTTTCTCCGGCAGCCGAATTATGGATGAAGGAAGAACCTTTCTTCTGGTGTGTGTATAATGCCGGAATAGATGAAGGAGATCTTATCAGATATTTCAGGATGTCTATACAGATATTGAGAGAATTGCTGAACACAGATATTTCTATGCAATCAAGATCTAAAGTAGAGAAAGCGACCTCTCTGCTTAACAGAGATATCATAGATGCAGAAAGAGAATTGAGAGGAGAAAATGTTAGAGATCAACAATTTGAAGAAAAGTTTTAATGGACGGCCTGCATTAAGAGGAGTTGATCTTCTACTTAATGAAGGAGAGGTCTACGGCCTGCTGGGACCAAATGGAGCGGGAAAAACAACTACGATCAAAATACTGGCAGGATTATTGTCGATAGATTCAGGAACAATTAAAATTGATGGCAAATTGTATTCACGGAATGATCCCGGCCAGAAAAGAAAGGTCGCATATGTCCCTGATGAGCCCTTCGTCTATCCGAAACTGAGCGGAGAGGAGCATATGCATTTTTATGCTGATCTTTATGGATTCCCGGCAAAAGGGAGGGAGGAAAAGTTTGATTATTTTTTCAAATATTTTGAGTTCGAATTTTACAGACATGAACTTGTAGAAACCTATTCTGCAGGGACAAGGCAGAAGCTTTTGATCTCCCAGTCAATACTTGTTGAACCTAAAATTTTATTACTTGATGAACCTCTTGTCTCTATTGATCCGATAGTGGGCAGGAAATTCAAACTTTTAATAAAAGAACTGGCTGAAAAAGGGACTATCATTATTTTTGCCACTCATATATTACCGTTAGCCCAGGAGGTGAGTTCGAAGATAGGAATTATTATTAACGGGAAGGTTCAGGTTGAAGGTACGATGAAAGAGTTAAAAGAACGGTCAGGGACTGTTAACCTTGAGGATTTTTATTTTGAACAGGTGATTGCACATGAAGGCACTGCTAAAAGTTAAGCTTAGAAGTATCTTCAACACTATAAGGAATTCCCCGGGCAGGAAATATTTTCTGTTTGCACTTTTCGGTGTTATGATCTTTGCATTTCTATCTTTTGTATCTGTCAAACTTTTTGGCTACATCTATTTTCAGGACGACTTCCCACTTCAATTGAAATATTTCCTGGCAGAAAAACTTATGACAATGGTATTTCTTACGATGTATACAATGCTGATCCTTTCATCATTAATATCAACGCTGAATATATTTTTTCTCTCAAAAGACCTTAACCTATTGTTCTCATCTCCGATGCGTTCGGGCAGGATATTTCTCTGGAAAGGTTTTGAGGTTACACTTAACAGTTCAATGATGGTCATCTTTTTTGCTTCTCCCGTGATCAGCGCCTATCTTTATTATTTTTCATCCGGATATCAGAACTATATTCTGGCCATGATCCATTTTGTGATATTTATTCTCTCCGGAGTTATTACCGGAATAATGCTCGGCTTCATTATTCCCGGTTTTATTTCGATCAAAAAACTGCAGCCGGCCCTTTCTGTAGTGTCAATCATTATTATCTCCATTGTTGTGATCTTCCTGAGACTCCTGCAGCCCGAAAAATTCGGAAATCCTGATATAATTGATAATGTCTTCGAATACATTAAAAGTTTATCAACTCCCTTCTTTAAATACTTCCCATTCGAATGGCTTTCTAAATCTCTGGTATCACTTTCAGAAAATAACCATTCAGGATTTTTCGGTTTCTTTTTCGCTACCGTTATCTTTGTGACAATCCTTTGTTTTCTCCTGTGGCTGTTGCAGAAGAAATTCTATTTCCAACTATTCGACAAAATAAACAGAGGATCTTTCGGAGGCAAACGTTCTAAATGGGAGAAAGGTTTTATTAAAGGTGATTACGGGATCCTTTTCAAAAAGGAGGTAAAATCATTTCTCAGAACACCGGAACAATGGTCCCAATTACTGGTGATCGGAGCCATTATTGTTGTATTTGTTATGAACATGAAGGTGATCCCGCTCCCTTCCGGACAGATAAAAAATATTATCGGCTATATGAATATCGGTATGGCAGCATTTATAGTAACCGGTCTTAATTCCAGATTCACCTTTACATCAATGCCGATGGAAAATCCTGGTATTTCTCACATTTTTGCTTCTCCTTTCGATAAAATGAAGATACTTAAGTTTAAATTTATCTTTTATCTCATACCTATGTTCATTATATCTTTCGGGTTATTCTTTGCAGGTGAAATAATCCTTAAACTTGATGAGATCACAAAAGTATCAGGAGTTTTATACCTGACCCCGGTAGTCACTCTGATCACTCTTATGGCATTCCATTTCAGTCTGCAGCAGAAAGGATCGAAACAACTCTCACCTCAGCATCTCATCACAAGCAGAGAGGGAATATCATTCATGCTCTGGAGCCTGGTTTACATAGTCCTGTCCCTCATTTTTATGATAAGGCCTCTATACCTTTACTTTTTTGCAAAATTTACCAGGAGGATAATTCCAATTGGTGAAATATCTTTATGGATCACAGCTTTTTTTCTGATCAACTTTCTGCTCATATATATTTTCTCCAGGATCATGAAGAAAAAATGGTTTGAAAGAGAGTTCTTCTAAAGCTATTATCTAATATTTTTTCCAGAAAATTTTTGCCTGAATATCCTTAGAAAGAAAGTGAAATTCCCGGGAAAATATCTGCTGAATAGCCGTCGAGGTTCATGAAGGAACCTGTGGAACCATTCCAACCCTATCCTGCTTATCCATAGCGGGCATCTTTTTTGAACTCCTGCAAAATAGTTAAATGCTGCACCACAGGTAATAATGAATTTAACATTAAGATTTGAAGCGTTATCTAATATCCACTTTTCCTGTATGGGCATTCCCATACCAACTAAAAGAACATCAGTCCCTGAAGAATTGATTTTATTGATCACTTCGGAGTTGTCTTTACCTTCAAAATCATAAAAACCATGATAAGAACCTGATATTTTCAACCCTGGGAATCTGTCTAACAAGCCTTTCACTGCTCTATCCACTATATCAGGGGAGCTTCCGAGAAGGAAGAGTGAATGCCCTGTTTCCTCTAGTATCTCTGATAATACCCACCCCCAGTCTGTCAGTGAAATTCTTTCTTTTATCTTAGAGCCAAGTATTTTTGATCCCCAGAGAATACCGGCTCCATCACATAACACAACATCGGACCTGTTAAACAAATCAGTCATCCATTCATACTTTCCTGTCAGATTCATACCATGGATGTTGGTATAGAGGATCACTTTTTTTAAATTTTCTTTTAAGGTATTCTTCGTAAAATCATTGAGTTCATCCAATGACGCAGTAGTAACATTAATTCCTAATACATTTACTTTCTTCATAAGGGGTATTTAAATTATACCAGTATATGAAAAAAAAACTCAAAGAAATTATTTAAAAATTACAGCCTTTTCCCCTCCAGCTTTACTTTACCCTGATATAGTATCAGTCCGGTAACTTTCCCATCCGGATCTTTTATGAACTCGATCTCTGCATCAACTACTTTTAAAAAATACCTCAATTCGGAAAGGGGAAATATTTGTGCTGACTTCTGGCCTGTTGCCTGGATCATCAATTTCCCGGAATTGATTGAAACATCAATAAGAAATCCCTGCATCTGATATCTGCCGGCCAATTCTTTATAAATAGATTTATCAATATCAACAGCCTTCTTTATTTTGACCTTCTTCGCGATCTTTTTTGCAAAATCTTTTCCACTCAAAGAGTGCATTGTCATGGCAATCACTTTACCATCTCTCTTATCCCTCTCAAATGTGAACCATGTGAATGATTTTTTGAAAAAAAATTTATCAATAGACTTATTGAAAGCTTCCTGTTTGATACTGCCTGTTCTTTGAGTAAATAGTTTATTTCCTTCACGTGTGACACTCCTTTCATCATCTTTACTGATCTCATAAATTCCGACATATTCATTAAGTTCCTTTTCAGTGAGTATCCTGCCTGCATCTTCCGAATATGATTTCCCGAGAAGCAGGGTTGTGATCCATTGTGACACAAATTGCGGAGAGATCTTATTTCCTGTCGAGTTGGTAAGAACAGTAACAAATATTTCCTCTTCTGGAATATAGACCTCATGAGTTATGAATCCGTTGATACCCCCGCCATGATGAATTTGTGTATATCCGTGAAAATCAATATTCATAAAACCGAAAGCATAACTTATCTCCTCGCCATTATTCAGGCTAGTCCTTTTATAGACTTTCTTAAGAGATTTCTTCGAGATCAGTTTTCCCGTACTTAGCGATCTGTTCCACTTGTAGAGATCATCAACAGTAGACAAAAGAGAGCCGGCTGCATAAGGCAGTGTCATGCTTAAATAGGAGGAGTTAACTACTCCTTTATCATTTCTTCCGTAGCCTTTAGCTCTGTTTTTTATTATCGCCGCGGCTTCTCCATAAATAGAGCTGTTCATTCCTGCCTTGTCAAATATTCTCGTCTTAATGAAATCAGCATATTTCAGGCCACTCACTTTTTCTATTATCGCTCCAAGAAGAATATATCCGGAATTGTTGTACAAATATTTTTCGCCCGGCTCAAAGTCAAAAGGTTGCTCCTTGAATACATCAATTAGTTTTTCAACTTCTATATCTGTTCTCATTATCTTTCCAAACTCAGGCATCGACGTATAACTCTTTATGCCGGAGGTATGGTTGAGAAGGTGCCTGACTGTGACCTTCTTTCCTTTCAGAGGATATTCAGGCAGATAAACTGTAATCAGATCTTCAAGTTTAACCTTTCCCTCCTCAACAAGCATCATTATTCCGACAGAGGTGAATTGTTTTGTGATCGATCCGATCCGAAACACCATCTCCGTCCTCATCGGAACATTCAGTTCCATATCAGCCATGCCATAACCCTTTCGAAGAATTACCTTCCCGTTCTTTACGGCAAGTACCGCTGCTCCGGGCATATCAGCCTTATAGATACCTGAAAGATATTTATCAATCTCTTTTTTTTGTAGTTCGGGGTTGCTATACAGTGCAATTGATAGAGTACCGAACAGAAAAAATATTGTGATAGAAAAAAGAATATTCTTTTTAACATTAAATTTCATAACTCCTCCTGAAATATTTTATACGTTTCAATCCAGGATTTGTTTAAGGTAATACATGTTATATCTATTGACAAAGACCCCTTTTTATCCAATACTATTCAGAATTATAGAGGGGCTGAAATTTTAATGAAGAGCAGAGAATCTATTGAGGATATCCTTAAAAAAAGGGTCATGGTCCTTGACGGGGCAATGGGGACAATGATACAAAATTTTCATCTCAATGAAGAGGACTTCAGAGGCGAAAGATTTAAAACCGCTGATATTCCCCAGAAAGGTAATAATGACATCCTTTCACTCACCCGGCCGGATATCATCTCCTCAATTCACATGGACTATCTTGAGGCCGGTTCCGATATTATCGAAACCAACACATTTAGTGCCAACAGAATTTCCATGTCCGATTACGGGATGGAAAATCATGTTTATGAAATAAACAAAACATCGGCAATACTGGCAAGGAGAGCTTGTGATGAGTTCTCCAAAGAAAATCCTGAAAAGCCACGTTTCGTAGCCGGGTCTATGGGTCCTACAAATAAGACAGCTTCAATGTCACCGGATGTTAACCAACCCGGTTACAGGGATATAACTTTTGATGCTTTAAAAGAGGCTTATTTTGAACAGGCTGAAGGCCTTATCGATGGAGGAGCAGATATTCTTCTGGTTGAAACCGTATTTGACACCCTGAATGCAAAAGCGGCATTGTTTGCTATTGAAGAATTGAAAGAGAGAACAGGGAAGAACATTCCGATAATGATATCCGGGACCATCACCGATTCCAGCGGCAGGACCTTATCGGGACAAACTCTTAAAGCCTTCTATCATTCTGTTTCTCACATCGACCTTCTCAGTATCGGCCTGAATTGTGCACTGGGAGCAGAACAATTAAGGCCATATATAAAAGAATTGTCAGGAATATCGGAATTCTCTGTAAGCATGCATCCTAACGCAGGTCTCCCCAACCCATTCGGTGAGTATGAACAAACTGCTGATGAATTCGGAAAATTAATCGATGATATTACCGGATCCGGTTATGTAAATATCATTGGAGGTTGTTGTGGCACTACTTCGGAACATATAAAAAAGATCTCAAAGATTATAAAGAATAAGCCTCCAAGGAAAATCCCGGAACTCACAAAATTTACTACTTTATCCGGATTAGAGATTGTGGAGATGAGGCCCGGCAGTAATTTTGTGAATGTCGGCGAGCGAACTAATGTTGCAGGTTCAAAAAAGTTTGCCAGGCTCATAAAAGAGGAGAAATATGAGGAGGCACTTTCGGTTGCACGCCACCAGGTTGAGGGTGGTGCTCAAATAATAGATGTCTGTATGGACGATGCAATGCTAAATGCCGAAGAAGCAATGAAGCTCTTTTTGAACTATATTGCTTCGGAACCGGATATTGCAAAGCTTCCGATTATGATCG
>JAGLQR010000419.1 GCA_023136725.1 Candidatus Aminicenantota bacterium | reverse complement strand
TTTTTCAGAATACTGAATGAAGTAGAGATCTCGGAGATAGGAAAAAAGATCAAAAGGGCAGAGAGGGAAGGAAATATCGAAGAGATCAGAAAACTTATTAATATTAAAAATAAGTTTAACCAGCAAAAATATAAAGTCTCATTAGGAGGAGATATTGCCAAACAGTAAAACCGAAACAGTGAAAAAAACCGCTAAAAAGAAAGAAAATACGGAGATAACAATTTCCTCGAAAATGTATGATGAACTGGTAGAATTATCCAAAAGGAATGACAATAAAATAGAGCGGGTGGATTTCACCAGATTTCTTGAAGAGAACAATTTGATGAAACAGAAAAAAGAGATCACCTCCAGGTTGAATACACTGAATATAAAAATAGCCAGAAAAAAATCTGTCATGAATTCTGAAAAACTCAAACAGTATAATAACTATTTGACAGAATACAAAAAAGAACTCAAATCAATTGTAAGGCGTTCAAAAAAACATTTCGGAATAGTTGAGAACACCTATATCTCCAGCCTTTTTGATAGTGAAGAAGTGATCAAGACCAATCTGAAGTTTCTTAAACTTTTTTTAAAAGAAAATGAGATCAAGCTGGTCAACCTCCCGAAGCCGAAAACAACCTCTCCGGGTCAGGAGAAAAGTGATATAGTCGGTGACCCTGTAAGACAATACCTCAGAGAAATGGGCGGCGTCAACCTGCTATCAAGAAGCGAAGAAGTTGTAATTGCAAAAAAGATCGAAAGGGGAGAAAAAAAAGTAGTCAAGGCCCTTTCAAAAACAAATATAGTCCTCAATTCCGTGATAGATCTTGGTGTTGATATTCTTGAAGGGGTAAAGGACATAGATGATGTAATTGATGTGAACGAAGACATCCTTGATGAATCAAAGAAACAAAGGGTAAGAAACCATTTTCTGAAGCAATTTGAAACTTTGAATCAACTTAAGAGAGAACTTAAGGCTGACAAGAGCGGCAAATCATCCAACTTTGCCATTGCCAGGAAAATGGTCGAGATCACCCAGTTGATACAGAGCATGTCCTTGAGACAGGAACACAAGAAATCGTTCATGTACCGGATAAAACAACTTAAAGAGAACTATATTCATATTCAGGGAAGGGTCCAGAAACTCGAAGTTGAATCAACCGGCAAAAGAGGAAAAGAATTAAAGAACCTGAAAGAAGAGATCTCCAACTACCATAACAGACTTGAAGGGCTTAATAAAAAATATGATATCAACCCTGAAGAGCTATTCAAGACCTGTAAAGATATTGAGAACGGTCAGAGGCTTATCGAGTTCTCAAAAAATGATCTTGTCGAATCCAACCTCAGACTTGTTGTGTCAATTGCAAAAAAATATATAAACAGGGGACTCCAGTTCTCAGATCTTATACAAGAAGGCAATATAGGGCTTATGAAAGCTGTGGAAAAATTTGAATACCAGAGGGGCTATAAATTCTCAACTTATGCAACATGGTGGATAAGGCAGGCAATAACGAGAGCAATTGCCGATCAGGCAAGAACAATCAGAATTCCTGTACATATGATAGAGACTATCTATAAAATAAACAGGACACAGAGACGGCTTGTTCAGGAGCTGGGAAGAGAACCTACCGAAGAAGAGATCGGATCTGAAACAGGGTTCACCTCCGATAAGATCCGCAAGATCATGAAGATCGCCCAGGAACCGATATCACTTGAAACACCTGTCGGGGATGATGAGTCTCATCTAAGAGATTTTCTTGAGGATGATCAAACAGCTTCACCTCCGGAAATGATAAACCAGATGAATCTCAGAGAACAATTGAATTATGTACTCTCTACCCTGACAGAAAGGGAAGCACGTGTAATAGAAATGAGATTCGGATTAATTGACGGCAATGAACATACTCT
>JAGLQR010000418.1 GCA_023136725.1 Candidatus Aminicenantota bacterium | reverse complement strand
ATGAGAACATCCGGAGCGGGAGCGAAGTGGATGATGGCGAGAGCAAAACTAATTCTATTACTGGGATAGAACATTATTTATTTGAGGAATTTTGAGGCGATTTTGAATACTTTATTAAAGGCCTTGTCCACCTCTTTTTCAATATTCCAGTTAGTTGGGAATGGGATCACGTGGTCATAATCATAATCAAGGTCCATCACCTTAACTTTGATCGGAATATTTCTCTTTTCACCTTTCAGAGTGTTGATGATTTCGAAAGGGGGGATCACTTCATCCTTCTTCAGTCCGAGTGCAAATATCCTCTTCGATAACTTCCTGAACTTATCCTCTCTGAACTCCTTCTTTTTCCTGTAATCGAGCATCGACCTGAACACCTCTCCCTCCATATGCCCGTTATCAAAATAGTGCTTTAACCTTTCGTCTTTTCTGATCTCCTCATCGAGATAATCGATGAAGAAGGTCAAAACGGAAACATTGGTCTCGCTGTCCAGAATATATTTTGAGACTGGAGAAGTTCTAGTCAATACCGGGCCGCCACAGAAGTTGAATAATTTAGAATCTTTAAAAAATCCGGATGTGTCAGCCATGAGGAGGATCTCAGCAAGAAATGATCCGATCGAATATGCAAACATATCAATCTTTGCATCGGGCTCAATAAAAGAGTATTTCCCGCTTCTGACAGAATTTACTAATTGTATTACATCATAATAAGATTGGAGGCCTGACCACATGAATCTGAGCGGGTCGAATTGCAGCCTTGTATTAATAGCTGCATTTGCAATTGAGGATTTTATTGTTCTGGGGAAAAGTTTTTTCTTTTCCGCAACAACCTTCCTCATTGCCCTCGGATCACTCCACTCTGCAGGAGCCCTGTTCATATGAAAAGCAAGGGGAAACATTATTATTGTCTTACCGGTTTTTTCCATAAGTTTTTGTGCCCATGGAAGATATTTGTCCCACGATTTTTCGTTTAGTCCGTGAAACAGGATAATTGCTTTTTTAGATCTTCCGCTTCCTGCTTTTCTCAGGACCGGGAAGCTGAAAAATCTGTTCTCTTCGATCTTCGAGTCATTGACATTGATCAGCTTTTTTATAGATTCGTCGTAACCATTATCCTGAAATGGGGGGGCGGGGGGGAAATATGAATTATGCTCTCTGCACTTATACGATTTTTCTCCTGGTAGAATTTCAAAATGCTCAGATTCAAACGGGATATTAAGGATCTCTGTTTCCAGTTCGGGAATGTTAATTTTTTTCTCAGAGTGATCGAACCTCTCTTTAAGCAGCATAAAATCTTCTATATAGTTCATTTTTTACCCTTCCCCTTTTTTTCTGCAGGTTTTATTTTTTCAGCAAGCCTCTTTTCATTCTTTTTATTCAGAACATTAATTTCCTTCACTTTTTTGTTAACCAGTTCGTCCCATCTTCCGATCCCGTTCTTGAGCAGTTTCATCCTCTCTTTTAATGCCTTTATCTCTACGGACATGACATCCAGTTTTTTCCCGGTAACCTTCGGAGGATATATGTCAATATTCTTCTCCATAATAAGAAAGTCTCTGAACTCCCCGGATATCCTTTTGATCTCCTCAAGTGAATATCCGAAAAGCTGGAGGTCTTTGATCAGGTTGCAGAGATAAACATAGGTTTCCGAATAGAGCCTGAATCCGCCGCTACTTCTCATATCCGCTTCGATTATCCCCTTCTCTTCCCAGTGTTTAAGTGTCCTCGTACTGACACCTACCTTTGCTGCGAGGTCTCCGACGGTGAGATGTTTAGCTGCAGTAACTTTACTCTCCGAAACCGACAAGGTCTTGGGAAATCCTACCTTTTTTATTACCTTTTGAATCTCATCCATTGAGTATCCGAGATCCGTCATCTTCTTTATATAGTT
>JAGLQR010000417.1 GCA_023136725.1 Candidatus Aminicenantota bacterium | reverse complement strand
TGGGCCGATTTCATCAATTATGATTGAGTTGTTTTCTTCAAAACCTGACAGTATTTCCTTATTACCCCAGTCAAACACCTTCTTTGAAAATTTGAATTTCCCAATTTTTATTATCTCATCTGAAGATGCTTCCTCACGGATCTCAACAGGCACTAATTTACGCGAATAAATCGAATAGAGATGTCTCTCTCCTTCAAGAACCGGCATGAGTATCCCGGCGATATTATTTTGAGTTTTTACCCACTCTTCGAGTTGTGTTGTTTTCCCTGACCCGATCGGCCCGGTAAAGATTATTACCATTACTCTTTCCCGTTCTCAATTCGAAATATACATGCAAAAGTTGTGACAATAAACTCTCTTATCCTGATCAGGAAATATTTTCCCTCAGACATTTTCCAGCAATGAGATACGATCGATCTGTATAGAGGAAGCTGGTCGATAACATATCCGATTTCATCCGAATACCTGCCGCTTTTTTTCCCGGATATTTTTTTGATAACTCTCCGTACATACGGTGAGAGAAAAAAGAACCAGATACTCATGATCAGAAAAGACCTTGCAAGCATTATTGCGGCATTCATAGCCACACTCTCAGAAAAATGGGGAAAAACATATGTTAATACAATTATCAAAGCTGCAAGGGAAAAGATCATAATACCCGAAGGGCTGGTTATCCACATTTTCCTTCTTCCCTTTTTCTTCAAGGGCATTTTTATTTGAATGTCCAGAGCACTATGCTCAATTCTAATTTCGGCCTTTTTTATCCTTCCGGGCAATCCTGCAGCAATGAGTCCGGCCGTCAACCCTGCAAAGAGATGAACCGCTACATATGATCCGATTATCCATAAGCTTATCTCGCTTATCATTCCCATAAAAGGAACTTTTTCTGTAATGAATTTCCCGAACTCATCTATCGATCTCCACAAATTATTACCATATATCAATGTTAAAAGGATTATTTTTTGAAGAGATGAAAGTACAAGTACAATTATTCCCAGAAAAATTGCAGAAAACTTATAAAACTTCTTCGAATAGAACAGGGCGGATCCCAATAGTCCCTGAACCGATACCGCAATATATGCAAGTGGAGGAGTGTGGGGACTGATCGCTGCTTTTACAAGAAGAACAATGAACATCGCTTTCATGATCTCTTTTCGACTGGTGGAATAAAAACCGATCAGTGAAATAAAAATAACTGCACTTGAACCGATGAACAAACCTGTAAGAGGGATTCTGAGCGCATGAAGTATTCCGCCGAGTGCCGCTTCGCTCAACGCCCATAGGATAGTTATTCTTTCGACAACACTATTGGTGATTTCTCCTCCTGACAGATTCTATTATAGGATAATAACCATATTGCATCAATAAACAATCCCGGGATATGAAGATTTGACATCTTTTTTCACAAATTATATCTCTTACGAGCGGTTGGTGAAAAATTGTTTGAAAGTGAGGAACAGGAAATACGAATTCCCGACCAGATACCTCTTCCATAACCGGATGGGATCCTTAAGCAATCTGAAGAACCATTCAAATCCAACTTTCTGAATCCATCCGGGGGCTCTCTTTTTCTCCCCGGAATAATAATCAAGTGTGGCTCCGAGGGAAAGTGCTGTTGTAACATTAAAAGAATCAAAGTATTTGTTTATAAACTTTTCACTCTTTGGGCTTCCCAGAAAAACAAACATTACATCCGCTTCAAAAGAGTTTATGGTTCTTATTATTTTTTCTTTTTCATCCGGGTCGTTTTCGAATCCGCGTGGGGGGCTGTAAGTCCCAATCACAAGATCCCGGTTGGAATTAAGAAGTTTTTCCTTAGCTTTCGATTCCGATCCATTCTCTCCTCCAAGAAGAAATATTCTGTATTTCCCCAATTTAAATTGCTCACACATGG
>JAGLQR010000416.1 GCA_023136725.1 Candidatus Aminicenantota bacterium | reverse complement strand
TCAAAGGGAAGAATATGAAGGAAAAGACGCTGCGATATCCCGGACATCTCGATAAGATCGTATCATTAAAGGAAATGGGGTTTTTTGAATCAGAAGAATTGGATTTTAATGGTGAAAAGATATCTCCGCTTGAAATAACCGCAAGAATATTGATCCCACAATGGAAGTTCGAAGATAGTGACCGGGATATAACTGTAATGAGAGTTATCTTCGAAGGTATTAAAGGAGGGAAGAAGGTCAGATATACTTATGATCTTTTTGACAAATTTGATACTGAAACTATGACCCATTCAATGGCCAGAACCACCGGTTATACTGCTACTGTAACAGCCCGTCTGCTTGCAGAAGGTTTGTTTAACAGGAAAGGGATCTCTCCACCGGAATTCATTGGCCGTGAAAAAGGGTGTATCGAATATGTATTGAACAAGCTGAAGGAAAAAGGGATAGAATACCTGGAAAAAGAAGAATATATTTAAACAATACCCGGTCAGATCAGTGAATCTATCTTATCTCTGATTGCCCTGATATGTGCGGGTGTTGTGCCGCAGCACCCGCCGATTATCGAAACATCAAGTTCAGCTAGTTCCATGGCTTTTTCTGCCATGAATTCAGGAGTTTCAGAATAAATGATCTTTCCATGTTTCAATTCCGGAAGCCCGGCATTGGATTGGATTATTACCGGGATCTCAGTTTCTGCTTTGAAATCTTCGGCAATTTTTATCATGTTCCCGATACCGTTTCCGCAATTGGATCCGATCACATCAGCACCGGCATCTGAAAGCATTTTTACTGATGTCGGGATATCAGTTCCCATGATAGTAAAAAATCCTCTTGGTGTCGGGTCAAATGTCATAGTTGCCATAACGGGGATGGCAGATGATATGTTTTTTGCAGCTTTTATAGCAGAGAGAGCTTCATTTATATCTGTCATTGTCTCAATACAAATAACATCAACTCCTGCTGAGATCAATGAGGTGATCTGCCGGTGGAAATTTTCATACATCTCTTCGGGCTCAATATCACCATAAGGTTTAAGCATCTTACCGGAAGGTCCGCAAGATCCGGAGATATATGCTTTATCAGAAACAGCAATCCTTACTGCTTCAACAGCGATCCTGTTTATAGTATCAGTTTCTTCATCAAGAGAATAATCTTTTAATTTCAATGGTGACGCACCGAAAGTATTGGTTTGAATTATTTCGGCTCCTGCTTCAAGATATTCCTTTGCGATTTCAGTTAATACATCTGTATGAGACATATTGTATGATTCAGGGCAATGGACCTTTGGCAGCCCTCTGCTTAGGAGCATTGAACCTATTGCACCATCGGAGATAAGGATCTCCCTTCTCCCGAGTCTAGCCATCAATGTTTCCATTATTTCTCCAGAAGCTCCTTTACTGTGTCAACTGCATTTCCTGCATCAAAACTATATCTGTCTACTCCAATTTCTGATGCATATTGATCGGAAACCGGAGCTCCTCCGATTATTGTCCTGATCTTTCCATCAAGGTTTTCATTTTTAAGAATCTCAACAACTTCTTTCATGTTTGCCATTGTTGTAGTCAACAGGGCAGACATCCCGATAATTGTAGCTCCGGTCTCTTTTGCTACTTCTACAAATCTTTCAGGCGAGACATCATGTCCGAGATCGATAACCTCATAACCGGCTCCTTTGAGCATTATTCCAACCAGATTCTTGCCTATATCATGAAGGTCTCCCTGTATTGTTCCTATCACAATTTTTCCTCTCGATGATATTCCACTCTTGATCAGGATCGGTTTTATCAATTCCATTCCTGCATACATTGCTTTAGCCGCCATAAGAACATCAGGTAGAAATATTTCATGATCTCTGAATCTATCCCCGATTATATTCATCCCCTTTATCAGTCCATC
>JAGLQR010000415.1 GCA_023136725.1 Candidatus Aminicenantota bacterium | reverse complement strand
CAAAGACAGGGAGAGAAGAGTTCCCTGAATTGGATGTGACAGTGAGGGGAGCAATCTCGATCGGAAGAAGGTTCCAGGACCCTCTTTCCGAACTGGTCAAGTTAGATCCCAAGTCGATAGGAGTAGGACAATATCAACATGATGTTGATCAGAAGCTATTAGGTAAAAAGCTTGAGACAATAGTATCATCGGTTGTGAACAGGGTAGGTGTTGACCTTAACAATTCTTCTGCCCACATCCTGAGATATGTATCAGGTATCGGTGAAGCACAGTCAAAGAGAATATTTGAGTACAGGAATAAGAACGGGATGTTCACCAACAGGAATCAATTGAAAAAAATTGAAAATTTCGGTGCTAAAAGTTTTTTACAAAGTGCAGGATTCCTGAGAATAAATGGAGGTGAGCAGGTGCTGGATTCAACGGGTATACATCCTGAATCATATCCTGTTGTGAGAAAGATTTGTAAAGATATCGGAATGGACATCTCAGAGCTAATTAACAATGAAAAGGCCATAGATCAGATTGATTCCGGGAAATATGTTTCAGAAAGTACAGGTGAATTTACCATTAATGACATAATCAATGAACTCAGAAAGCCCGGACGGGACCCGCGAAGTTCCTTTGATCCTGTAGAATTTGATGATTCGGTAAGTTCAATTGATGATCTGGAAGTTGGAATGATCCTGAATGGTATTGTTACCAATATTACGAACTTCGGAGCTTTTATTGATATCGGAGTTCACCAGGATGGCCTTGCACACATCTCAGAGCTATCAGATAAATTCGTAAAAGATCCGCATAGTGTGGTCTCGGTAGGGGATAGAGTAAAGGCCAGGGTTACTCAGGTTGATAAAGAATTGAAGAGGATCGGCCTCAGCCTTAAAATGCAGGTACAGGAGTAATTAAATATTAATTTATTCGGGTTATGATTTTGCGGGATTAAAATATTTTTTTCTGAATCTTAATGAAACATTCACTAACCCGATGAGGACCGGAACTTCAACAAGAGGGCCGATTACCGCAGCAAAGGCCTCTCCTGAATTAATCCCGAAAACAGCTACAGCCACAGCTATCGCAAGCTCAAAATTATTTGATGCGGCAGTAAAAGATAAAGTGGCGGTTTTTTTGTAATCCGCTCCGATCTTCCTGCTCATAAAAAAACTTACCATGAACATCACTATAAAATAAATAAGAAGCGGGATAGCAATTCTGATAACATCAAAAGGTATTTTTACTATGAATTCCCCTTTCATACTGAACATTACCATAATAGTAAAAAGGAGTGCTATCAATGTTATCGGACTGATTCTCGGGATGAACTTAGTCTCATACCATCTCTTCCCTTTTAATTTGATCATGGTGAACCTTGTGATCATTCCGGCAATGAAGGGAATCCCCAGATAAATAAAAACGCTTTCGGCGATCTGGCCTATACTGATTTCAATAACACTGCCTTTCATTCCAAGCAGGGGAGGGAGTTTTGTTATAAATATCCAGGCATAGAATGAGAAGAACAGGACCTGAAAAATACTATTGAATGCAACAAGGCCGGCAGCATATTCAGAATCACCTTTTGCCAGCTCGTTCCAGACAAGCACCATTGCAATGCATCTTGCAAGTCCGATAAGTATCAGGCCTGTCATATAATGGGGCATATCACGAAGGAATAATATTGCCAGGAAGAACATCAGGATCGGCCCGATTATCCAGTTTTGGACCAGAGAAAGAGCCAGCACTTTCCAATCCCTGAAAATATCTCCCAATTCTTCATATTTAACTTTCGCAAGTGGCGGATACATCATAAGGATAAGTCCGATTGCGATAGGAATATTTGTTGTGCCGCTATTGAATTTATTCCAGAAACCGACTATTGAAGGAATGAAATATCCCAGTAGTACTCCGG
>JAGLQR010000414.1 GCA_023136725.1 Candidatus Aminicenantota bacterium | reverse complement strand
CTTCAATAAGTGAATCCGGGGCGGCGATATCGGTGATCCTGACGGCTCTCACATTTACTCCGAAATCCTTTGCATCTGCATCTATAGCAATTTTAACGCTGGCAGCTATGCTTCCCGTATCACTTAACAGAGGCCTGAGATCATTTTTCCCGATTGCACTTTTTAACGCCTCCATCGAAGCCCATTCAGTAGTTTTCCAATAATCTCTGACTGCTATTGCAGCTTTTTCCGGATTTTCTATCTCGAGTTCCACTGCTGCGATAACATCGATCGGGACATTATCTTTGGTCAGTGTCCGTGTTGCTTTCACTTCATAAGTGGTTATTCTTATATCCATTATTCTGGCTATTGAATATATGAAAGGGGGAATAATGAAAAATCCAGGCCCCCGTGTTCCGACAGATTTTCCCAGTCTCAGGAGTACCAGCCGTTCCCACTCCGGAAGAATCTGGAACATCTTTGCAATTGTATTTGAGAACCAGAGTATAAAAAGTGTAAGAACAATGCCGAGTGCTACCTGTCCCGGATCCGGCGGATTGTTAAGAGCAGCTTCGAGATTACCTGCAGCTCCTCTGAATATCGGCCATACTATAAAATACCACATTGGGATCGCTATTCCCCATCTGACAACGTTTCTTATAAATGATTGGACCGGATTTCTTCTAAATTTCATTTAGCCCTCCAAAATTTTATTTCATCCTATTTTAAAGGTATAAAAATAATATTTCAAATCTAACTGATCATATATTTTATTTTCAATTTGTGGTATAGAATTGTTATAATTTAACCATAAAGGTTGAATATGAAAAGTATGAACTCTGGAGGAGAAAAAATGAAAAAATTAAAACTAATGATTTTTATTACAATACTGTTCTCAATGTTTTTACAATCTGATGTTATTAAAAAATCCAAATCAGAGGTTTCTTTTGCTAAATACGGAACATTCAAAACCGAACGGACAGAGATCATCAGTCCACTGACAAAGAGGACTGACTCGAATGATAATTTCAAGGGTAAAGGTTTTCTCAGCAAACTTGCGGCCAAAGTTTTTTTTAAGAGTGGAGAATTTTCGAAGATTATAGATCTTAAAGAGTCAAGGATAGCAACAATAAATCATAAAAAGAAAAAAGTAGTTGTAAAAGATATTGTAAAACTTACTGGTGATGATGGAAGTGAGAGTGAAGTGGGAGACACTGAAGAGAGTGAGGAGAGAGAGTCGGATATTACGATCACAAAAAATGAGTTTAAAGTTGTTGTAACTGGGAAGAAGAAAGTAATAAACGGGTTCCCTACAATCGAATATTCAGTTTCGTGGATAGTTGAGTGGGAAAGCAACAATGATGAATCAAAAGGTTCCAGCAAGCTTATTTCAAATGTATGGGCTACACTGGTCACAGGAAAAATATATTCATCTCAGAAGATCGAATCTCTATTCTTCAAAAACTATATGAAAAAACTTGGACTTGATACAGATATGAAAAGGGACGATGTGCTGGGCGGATCATGGCTGAGGATTTTTACAAGCCTGAGCAGATCTTCAAGTACACAGAGTTCGGAGAAAGCTAAAAAGTTCAGAAAAGAGATAAGCAAGATCAAAGGCTATCCGGTAGTAATAGATGGAGAATATTATTCATCAGTTACAGGTGAAAAAAAGAAGAAAGGGCTGAAAGGGCTTCTTAAAAAGAAAAAAAAGGCAGGGGCTGATGAGATACCAAAATTTACTTTCTATACCGAAGTGATCGAACTTTCAATAGTTAAATCTGATCCCGGCAATTATTCCTATCCCGAAGGTTATAAAATTAAAGAAAGATAATTTACAGATATTTACTTTAAGTACCAGAAACAGGAGATTATTGTGCTAAGTCTTTGCATAATTCTTCTTCATGTATTAATTTTTTATAAAAACTTT
>JAGLQR010000413.1 GCA_023136725.1 Candidatus Aminicenantota bacterium | reverse complement strand
AATGATCAATATACTGACTGCTTTTATAACTCTTTTTCTAATAACCGGTGCATCTGCAGGTTATTCAACTCTCTTTATCAGGAGAAAGGATTTTTCGGGAACTCTGAACTATAGTCTTTTTTCGATAGTGTTGGGTGGTGGTTTTATTGCGGGACTTACTTTGCTGTTCTCCGTGATCCATTATATAAATCTTCACTATTTTATAACTGTGGCAGTCATAGGAAATGCTCTTCTGCTCCGGAACAGATCAGGGTTCAAAGGCAAAAAGATAAATAAGAAGATCGGCCTGTTCCTGTTTATTATTCTGATATTTCTTGTTGTGAACTTTTTCTATTCTTTGTTTCCCCCTACTTTTTATGATTCAATGATGTACCATCTTGCAGTTCCCAACTATTATATGCTTCACGGCGGAATAGTCCCCTGGGATAACAATTTCAATGCCAGCCTTCCCCTTAACGGTGAGATGATATTTCTGTTCTCTCTCCTGTCCGGGACGGTATTTACGCCTAAACTACTCTCATTGTTCTATGGGATCATCATTATAATCCTGTTGACTCAATGGTATAGGGAATCATTCGGGGGGAGGAAATATTTCCTGCCCGGGTTATTGTTTCTGACCATACCACAGATCAGTTTTTTAATGTCCTCATCTAAGACAGATATCATAGGAATGCTTTTTATGTTAATGGGCATAAGATCCTTTTTTTATTATAAAGAGAACAGACGATCCGGCAATTTCCTTGTGCTAAGCGGAGTGTTCTGGGGACTGGCGATCGGGACAAAATATATCTTTGCATTTTATCTTGTAGGATTTTTCCTGTCACTTTTATTCCTTTCTGAATTTAGATTCAGGGATAAGCACAGATCGGTAATAAAAATATCATTAATAGTCCTTTTATGTATGGCTCCATGGTTCATGAAGAATATTGTTACTACCGGGAATCCTGTTTATCCATATCTGGGCAGCTATTTCGGAAGCAGTAATTGGGACAGTACTCAGGGTGAAAATTTTTCAACCATCATAAAAAGGGGGGGTGGTAAAACCGTTTCAGATTATTTGAAGTTCCCTCTGAATCTTCTCACCAAACCATACAGCTACGGGATAACTGCAGTATGGGGATTCATGTTCCTTATATTTCTCCCATTCTCACTATTTAATGGTAACAGGTCCGGAGGGAGGGTCCTGCTGCTTACGTCACTTTTTTCCTTTATACTTCTGCTCCCCTTTGCCATGGTGCCACGCTATTTTCTTTCATCACTTCTATTGATC
Source organism: Candidatus Aminicenantota bacterium (assembly GCA_023136725.1). Taxonomy (GTDB): domain Bacteria; phylum Acidobacteriota; class Aminicenantia; order UBA2199; family UBA2199; genus UBA647. Next base: position 663 of record JAGLQR010000413.1, on the reverse strand, counting down.
TCAATACCGGTCTCTCTCGGGATCGAGAGAGCCATTGAAAAGATCCGGATCATGAAGTCATTTATTACACCGGTTGTCCTTCTGATAGCATTATTAAATCTGATCCTTCTGGTTAACCTTCAGGAAAAATTCTTTCACGGTTTTTCATTTCTTTCCAGTAAATATTCCGGTGAACATACCGGGAGGAAATTAAATTATCTATACGCTTTGCCGTATTATGGTGGAGTGGAGTATATCAATGAACATCTTTCAGACCATGATCTTGTTGCATTTCTTGGTGAGGACAGGACCTTTTATATGAATAAAATGTTCATTGCCAGCTCGTTTAATGATAAGAATGTTATTCTTGAAATACTTAAAAAATCCGATTCATTCTTTGAATTCAAAATGGAGATCGAGCTGAAAGGAATTACTCATATTTATTATTCTCCGGCAGGACTCGACAGAATGGGGAACTTTACCGATATTTACAGTGTCAGTACGGAACTCAAAGACAGGCTTGAGTCCTGGCTCCTTGATCTTACATTGTTGTACCGGGACAAAAACTATTTTCTATATAAGTTGGGACAATTCTAATGGATAAAAAAAGTAATGCCGAAAGGAGCCGGTCCGAGAAAGAACACTTCGATTCCATTGCTTCGAAGTATGTAAAGAAAGATATAT
>JAGLQR010000412.1 GCA_023136725.1 Candidatus Aminicenantota bacterium | reverse complement strand
GCACTTGAGGAACTTAAGACTACTCTTAAACTGAATTCTGCTAATGAAAATGCAAAAAGGGCTCTTATAGATACAACTTTGAAGTATGGCAGTTCTCTCTTACGTGAGAGAAAGATCGCTGATGCAAATGAGCTGTTCATAGATCTTTCTATAGTAGATGGTATTAAGGAAATTGATGCAAAACTTTTAACAGAACTTGATTACAGGATCGGATTTAATTTTTTCCAACTCCGTAAAGCTGAAATGTCCAATGAGTATCTGCTTAAATTTGTTAGTGCTCCTACTGTACAGGAATTATTCCAGAATTTTTATTCCACCGCTAATTATCTGATCGGCCTGAACTATTCACAATTGGAAGATGTTGCAAACTCAAACAAGTATCTCACAATTTTTATAGATATTAACAAGGAAAATCTCGACAATAGGTATCTCGGATTTGCAAAATATATACTTGGTATGAATAATTTTAATACTCTTAAAGCAAAGATAGACAAAATTGAGAAAGCAAAGAACAGAAAGAATCTCAAACAGAGTAATAAAAAAGTTCTTGATATGGCAAAAGCTGAAACAGGGGTCGAAGCAAACCTCCTTTTTGCAATTGAAAAGAGCCCGACTCTTGAAAATGCCTATGTATTGCTTGGCAATTTCTATTACCTTAAAAAAGATATAGATAATTCAATAAAATACTATAAGTTTCTTATTGAGAAATTCCCCGGTTCAGCTGATGTTGAAATTTATAAAGTATTTTTGAAAGATATCGAAAAAAGGAAAAAATAGAAGCATTTAAAATTCTATTTTCCCTTTACTTAAGTTGATGAGGGTATCCCTGACTTTTTTATAGTTCTTTACAGGGATACTTAAATCTACTTCAATTCCGTTATTATCATATTTTTTGTCTAATATTTCCATTGAAAACTTCTTCACAACCTTCATCAGCTCACTCATAAAATTGTATGGAATAATTATTTTTTGAGATCTTTTTATAATTGTTTTTACAATTGAAGCATCTTGCACTGAAAGTTTTGCTGAATCCCGGTAAGCTCTCCCCAGGCCACCTGTCCCCAGCTTTGTACCTCCATAATATCTGATTACAATTACCAGGACATTGAAAAGTTCTTTCCCTTTGATCTCATTTATTATTGGAAGGCCTGCTGTCCCTGACGGTTCCCCATCATCACTGTATCTTATGTGTTTTTCCTCTCCATCCCCTATTCTATATCCGAAACAAACATGAGTGGAATCATAATACTTTTTTTTATAATCTCCAATAATTACTTCTGCTTTTGAACTATCTGATACCGGGTGAATAAATGAGATAAACCTCGAACCTTTTTCTTTAAATTCATATGGCCCTTTTGATGATCTTATTGTCAGGTAATCTTCTCTGCTGTCCACTATTGTTTTCCCCATTCAGATACAAAATCATCATACGAAATATACAAAACTGATTCGAAAGCCTTATTAATATCCATACCTTCACCAAAATTCTCCAGAAGTTCCAGAATTGAATACATTCCATACTTGTCGATCATGTAGCTTACTGCAGAATGACTTGTCCTGTATGCAAGAGATATAAAGGCTACATTTCCCGAAGGGAATCCTTTCTCCAGATATTTTAATGGTATCGGCTTTTCTATATTCAAATTAGTTTCATCGGAAGAAAAATATTCTGCAAGTCCTTCATTTATCCAGAGTGGACATTTTTGAGTGATCTCCGAGACAAGCGCATGGGTGAATTCATGAAATATTACATTTCTTAATATATCATTAGGGCCTGACAAACCTCTTACAGGCAACCTTATCTTACCATCATACAAACCACCTGCCCACCCGGGTGCTCTTGTGACATCAAAAAAATCTCTTTCATTGTAAAGTATGACAACAAATTGTTTTTTGGGGAAATAGTCCAGCTTTTTTCCTATCTCTTTATAAGCTTCTTT
>JAGLQR010000411.1 GCA_023136725.1 Candidatus Aminicenantota bacterium | reverse complement strand
ACCTTTTCCCCTTTGATCCCGGCCAGGTCGTAGCCGGCACTCATATTGAAGATAAATCCCTGCTCTTCACCGCTGCCAATGTTTAATTCCTTCTTAAGAAAATGTATTAGTATCCATGCTTTCAGATATTCTGAAAATGACTGGTCGATATTTAATTCCTGTGACCACTCGCAATTGTATCCTTCATCTCTCATGTCGATACATGGTTTGGTAACTTCTATCTGATCAAGATCCTGTATTGTTTTTAATTCGATGTATCTGGCTCCGGTAAGCCACCCTGAAATAATGTTTTGTGCAAGTTGTGTATGGGGCCCTGCTGCAAGCCCTACCGGAGTTTCTAATAATTTCCCGAATCTGCTTAAACGGAAATTGTTTTCTGTTGACGGCCGGAAGAATAACTCGCGGGGGATGCCGAAAATTGAATCTGTAGACAGTTCATATTTTATCCAGGAATATAGTTTGCCGATCGGTAAAGGTGTGAATCTGTCTGAGCTTTTCCCGGAAGGAATTGACATTATCCCTCTATCCTTCTATCTGCTCCTCTTCTGATAAATCCATTAAGAACTTCTGACGGGTCTTTAAATTTGTTTGCCATTATCATTGCTGCAATTATGTATGGTTTATACCCGGCTTCTATATATGTATCTTTCCTGTATTTTTCGAAAACTTCAGCATCAACTTCACCATTTTTACATGACACACCGGAAATATCTGCCGGAAGGCAATGCATATATAATGCTTCTCCATCCTTTGTGCTCTTCATCCTTTCGGAATTACACTCCCAATCCATATATTTTCTGTTATTCTCAAGGCTCTCTTTTTCGAGCAGCTCCAGCCCCTTTGAATCACTCTTTTTTAAAAGTTCCGTCCTCCTCTCCATTGTAGACCATGGAGCCCAGCTCTTCGGATAAACTATATCAGCATCCCGGAAAGCTTCATCCATTGAATCCGAAATTGTAAAGCTTCCACCGGATTTTTCTGCATTTTCGGATGCAGTATTCACTACTTCCGGGATAAGATCATATCCCTTGGGGAAGGCGAGTGAAACTTCCATGCCCAATCTGGACATAAGGCCGATTATCCCCTGCGGGACTGATAGTGGTTTCCCGTACGAAGGTGAGTATGCCCATGTCATTGCTATTTTTTTTCCTTTCAGTGAATCGAGTGAACCGAAATGGTTCTTTAAATGAAGGAGATCTGCCATAGACTGGGTCGGATGATCTATATCACATTGGAGGTTTACAATACCCGGGCGTTGAGGGAGTACTTTCCTGCCAAAACCTTCATCAAGCGCTTCTCCAACCTCCCTCATAAATTTATTGCCTTCTCCGAGAAAAATGTCATCTCTGATCCCTATCACTTCAGTCAGAAATGAGATCATATTCGCAGTTTCTCTTACCGTTTCACCATGAGCAATTTGAGATTTTTGCTCATCCAGGTCCTGGATCTCAAGCCCGAGAAGGTTAGCAGCAGAAGCGAAAGAGAACCTTGTCCTGGTTGAGTTGTCGCGGAACAATGAAACAGCGAGTCCGGAATCAAAACATCTTGTTGATATGTTTTTTCCCCGAAGTATCCTGAGAGCATCAGCTATCAGCAATACCTGCTCAAGTTCCTGCCTGTCTTTCTCCCATGTGAGAAGAAAATCTTTCCCGTATAATTTTGTTTTTAAATCTTTGATCTCTCTTAATAATTTTTCCGGCATTTTTTTATCTCCATTTACATTTTGTACGCAAATCCGGCATAGAATGCGGATGCTTTTACCAGATCCTCTACAGGAATCATCTCATTCGGTGCGTGAGCAAGTTTCTCATCTCCGGGCCCGAATCCTATAACCGGTATATTGAATAGTCCATTAATGGTTACTCCGTTTGTGGAAAAAGTCCACCTTCCTGTCTCCTGTTTCTCTCCGAAGAGGTCTGAGAATGTTTCAACACCTTTAACAA
>JAGLQR010000410.1 GCA_023136725.1 Candidatus Aminicenantota bacterium | reverse complement strand
GGCACTCTCTTCCTCTATAAAGGAATTGTTGAAATAGTAACCCTGTATGAGAGATACTCTATTGTAGAAGTTACAAATTCCTGTTTCCATGTACTTTTAACTGATTATCTGATCCCCTTTAAGAGCGAGGAACAGGTTGTCAGGCGCAGTATTGATTACAAGCGGAGTAAACTGCCGGAATCTCAAATGACCGGAAGAGTCGTATATGCCGGAGATGATATTGATCTTGAGAGAGAAGTTAGTGCTTCAGGAAATATAGTTGCTGTTGATCTCGGTAAAGGAGAGGTCTCAAAAGGAGATTTTGTCCTGTTTTATAAAATAATAAAAAAAAGGTTACCCAAAATTATAATTGGCAGCGGTATAGTTATTAAGCCCCAGAATTCAAATTCGACGGTCAAGATCATTGATTCTGCATTTCCCATTGAAATTGGTTCTTATCTTACAGTTCTTCCTGAAGTGATGATAACCGATACCGATGACAGTAAATTGCCATTGATAAAAGACAGCAAACAAATTACGGAAGAAATATCATCAACTGAAGAAACATTTGATTTCACAACATTGTTTCCGCTTGATGAATACAAGCTGAAGGATAAAATAGAGGAGAAGTTCCTGCAGATGAAGGAATTTATAGGTTCAAAACAGGAATTCGTTATCATACTCCGGGGTTACGCCTGCAGTATCGGAGGAGTAGATTACAACCTTGCACTTTCAAAAAAAAGGGTGGAAGAGGTAAAAGATTATATTGTGAGCAAACTTGATATCGCTCCTGATTTTATCGAAATATATTTCTACGGAGAGAAGGATACACCTTTTGATAATAGCACAGAGATTAACCGGAGGAAGAACAGAAGGGTAGATATACAAGTAATAGGAAGATGAAAAGAATAATTTTAATACTATTTCTCCTTTTATTTTCTTTTTTTCTTGCTTCTGACTCCCTGAACCTTGTAGAGATACAAAAAAAGGAAAAAGAGAGAAGGAAAAAGCTCGCAAAATCAAAATATGTTTTAACAAATGATAAACTTATGGAATATTCTTTAAAGAAGAGTAAAACATTTGTAGAATCAGATGTTGTAACAACCACTGACGTTGAAAAATCAAAAACTACCAAAAAAAAGATTGACCCGAAGAGTACGGAACAATATTGGAGAAACAGATTAAATATACTAAATAAAAATATTGAAGGAATTAAAAAAAATATTCAGGAATCTCAAAGTGCTCTGAACAGAGAATCATCAAATTTTCTGATCGCTTCAACACCATCTTTACAACAGCAAATAAAAATGAACATTGACCGCCTGACCAAACAGATAAGTGAGCTTAGGGCAAGTTTAACGAAATGGGAAGCAGATAAAGAGTTGTTTTTCAGGGAAGCAAGAAGAGAAGGAGCGCTTCCCGGCTGGTTGCGTTAGGCTTTTTTATTCCGGAGGTAGTATGATCCCCACAATTGAATGGAAAAATGGCAAAGTTTTTATGATCGATCAGAGGAAACTTCCTTTCGAAGAAGTTTTCATTGAACATTCCGGTTATAAAGATGTAGCTGATAGTATAAAAAAAATGGTTATAAGAGGCGCTCCGGCAATAGGTGTTGCTGCGGCTATGGGAGTTGCTCTCGGGATCACGGGCATGGAAGATAACGAGAAGGAGCCTGAAGCTGTTTTTGATGAGATGGTCAGAGTGCTCGGGGAGACCAGGCCGACTGCAGTAAATTTATTCTGGGCCCTTGAAGAGATGAAAAAAGTGTTCAACATCTTTCGGACAGATATTCAGATACTAAAAAAGAAGATATTGGAAAAAGCACTAGAAATAAAGAATAATGATGAAAAAATAAACAGGAATATAGGAAGGATCGGAGAAGTAGTTTTAAATGACGGAGATACGGTCCTGACACATTGTAATGCCGGAAGTCTTGCAACAGCGGGGTATGGTACAGCTTTGGGTGTAA
>JAGLQR010000041.1 GCA_023136725.1 Candidatus Aminicenantota bacterium | reverse complement strand
GTATTTTAAATCAAATTTTAAAATTATTGGGATGTCATCCTCTCCATTCTTGTAGTCAGAGATATCTTTCCCGAACAATGAAGTTCTTATTGTACTGGCAATCTGAGCAGTTGAAAGTCCGAACCGGCGGGCACTGTCTCTATTGATCTCAACTATAAGTTCAGGCATTCCAACATCAAGGTCCATCTTTAAATTTTCTATCCCTTTTATATCTGATTCCTCTATATATTGCTGAATATTACGTGTTAAAGTTATCAATGAGGCGTAATCTTTACCTGTAACCTCAATGTTAATCGGCTTCCCTGTAGGAGGACCCATCATATTTTTACTGATAGTAACTAAAATTCCCGGAATTTTGTGAGTTATCTTTTTAGACATTTCTTTCATTATTGATGAAGTAGAAATACCTTTTCTTAACTCATAATCTACAAAAGAAACGGTGATCATTCCCTTATTCGGTGTGTTACCCACAGGAAATTCATTTTCACCGACTACACCTTTCCCTATAGTGGTCAAAACAGATTTAACTACCTTCTTATGAGGTTCGAGTATTTTGAATACTTCCTTTTCAAATTCCTTCACGATCTCGTCAGTAGCGTTTATATCAGATCCAACCGGGAGCTCTGCAAAAATATTGAAATATGAAGGTTCATTATCGGGGAAAAGATCAACTTTCGGTTGACGTATGTTAAAGAAGAGCATTGTCATGATCATAAGAGCCACAGTAAAAATAATTATTTGAGTCGGCCTTTTTCCTTTAAGAGCAAATTCAATCATTCTTCTATAAAAGGATTCAAGAATAGCAAGAAAAGAGTTCCTGAACCATTCAGACAAACGATTTAGAAAATAATAATTCGCAAGGATAAGCGCTGCTGCAGATATTGCAAAAAAAGCAATAAAATTGATCTTCAGGATCAATGCAACAATTGCAATACATAAGGAAATTATTGCTTTTTTGAAAGTAACTTTTTTAACCGGAACTTTCTCTATGCTATCTGTTTTATAATACCTTGCTGCAAAAACCGGAATTATTACCAATGCAACAAAGAGAGATGAGGAGAGGACAATTATAAGGGTAACCGGAAGCACTTTCATAAAAGCGCCCATCATACCGGGCCAGAAGGCAAGCGGGATAAATGCTCCTAATGTTGTTGCAGTTGAAGCGGTTATTGCAATTGCAACTTCACCTGTTCCCCGCTTAGCTGCTTCATTTGCTGAAAATCCCTTACCGGTAAATCTGAAAGTGTTCTCTATCACAACAATAGCATTATCTACAAGCATGCCCAAAGCTAATACAAGCCCGAACAGGACCATCATGTTAATAGTTGATCCCATAAGATTCAGAATTACTATGGATAATGTCATTGAAGTTGGAATTGCAATTCCTACAAATAAAGCATTCCGGGTTCCCAGGAAAAAATAAAGAACCAGAACTACAAAGAAAATGGCGATAACAATACTGTTCTCAAGATTGTTGACCATCTTCTTGATCCATTCAGACTGATCATTTGATAAATCAACATTCAGACCCGGAGGTAATGTCCCGTCCAATTTTGAATCCTCAAGAAGTTTGAATATTTTTTCAGAGGCATTTATCAAATTTTCGCCTGCTTTTTTAATAACCTGAATAGAAACAACCGTATTATTGTCAAGCCTTGCCAAAGTAAGCGGATCTTCAAATCCATCAACTATCTCAGCAACATCTCTGAGATAAACAATATTTCCCTTTTCATGTTTGACAATGATGTTCCTGATCTCATCCAGATTCTTGAACTCTCCTATAGTCCTGACAGTCCTGGTTGAATTGTTGATTTTCAGGTCACCGCCTGATATAGAGATATTCTCAAATACTATAGCATCTTCCACATCCTGAAAACTTAGCTTCATCAGATCCAGTTTATGTTTATCTATATCGATATGAATCTCCCTGTTATCGAGGCCCTTAATTTCAACCTTGGAGATCTCAGGATATGATTCTATCTCCTCTTCAAGAAACTCAGCATACTCTTTTAATTCTTCCAGGCTGAAATCTCCTGAAATATTTATATTAAGAATAGGGAATTCATTCATATCAAGATCCATTATTATCGGATCTATATCAAGATCAGAAGGGAGCTCGTTCTTTGCTCTGTCAACCGCATCCTTTACATCCTGAAGTGCATCGCCCAGATCAACACCGGCAGTGAATTCAACAATAATATCTGAATTTCCCTGAGTTGAAGTAGAACTCAGTTCTTTAATACCTGTTACCGTATTCACCTCTTTTTCGATCGGCCTTGTAATAAGATTCTCAATATCAATGGGAGGATTTCCGGGATATATGGTTTTTATGAAAATATTTGGTATAACAACTTCGGGAAAAGTTTCCCTCGGCATGGTTGTATATCCGATTAGCCCGAAAACCAGTATTATCAGAGCAAGCAGAAAAACAGTACTTTTATTATTGAGAGCTAACGACGTAAGTTTAAACTCTCTCCAGGATTTATCATTATTATTATCTTTATTCATTATTACCTGCTTCTTCAGGAATTCCGGCAATCTTTACTAAACTACCATTTTTTACAAAGTTATATCCCTTCATAATAACCTCATCACCAAATTCTATTCCGCTTTTGATCATTATCATATCTTTATTTACCATTCCCGGTTTAACATAAACTTTTTCTGAAACCAGTCCGTTTTCTGTATTTTTAATTCTATATAAATATGAACCTGAATTATCATTTTTAACAATAATAGATGGAACTATCATCGCTTTCACATTATAAAAATCCCTTAATTCAATTACTGCCACAATATTCGGCTTCAACAATTCATTATAGTTTTCAATTAAAACAGTAACCTCAAATGTCCTGTTCTGTGGATTAATTACAGTTCCGACCCTTAGGATCTTCCCCTTTCTTAACATTCCCGGGTATGAGGGAAAAGTAATAGTTGTCTCATCGTCAATTTTTATCTTTGAAAGATACGATTCAGAAACATCTGCCTTAATATAAACTTTACTGATATCAACTATCTGCATTATCGGCAAACCCGGTACTGCAAGTTCTCCTCTCTTTTTATCAATATTATCAACGATACCGTTGAATGGAGCTCTTACAATTGTCATCCCCAGCTGTTCATTCAGAGTTTTGATCTTTTGCTCAAGTGATTCTTTCTGGTTCTTTGCTTCAAGATATTGTATCTCAGAACCGATTTTCTTTTCCCACAATCCAGCTCTTTTTTTGAAAAGGGTTTTTGCCAGTTCCAGTGAATTTTCCAATTCTAATATTGTACTTTCGATCACTCCCGAATTAAGAACCGCAAGAAGATCATTCTTTCTTACCCTTTGTCCTTCTGTAATTTTTATTATTTTGATTGTTCCGCCGATCTCGGGGCTGATAAAAGCTTCATTAACTGCTTCCACAATACCATTCACGTTATAATAATGCTCAAAATTTTCCGGATTTATCTTTTTGACAGATACAAATATTTTATTTTCTATCTCTCCCATACCATTACTTACCAGTTGTTTTTCCAATCCTCTGATCTCAGACTGAAGACTTACGATATTATCTTTCTTCTCCTGTATTTCAGATTTGATCTTCTCTTCGTTAATAGAAGAGCTGCAGCCGTATACAAATATTAAAGTTATTATTAATATTTTCTTTATCATTATTTTTCCCCTTTTCAGCTAAATTATATTCAAATATTTCTGTAATTCAGTTAATGAATTGTAGTATTCGATCAGAGCAGAAGTATATGTAAATTGAGATTCGAGATATTGATTGTAAGCCTGTATCAATTCAAGACTTGACGAGACACCTTTTTTGAATTTTTCAATTGTTCTATTATAAATTTTTCCAGCGATCTGTAAATTCCGGAATGAACTTTCTTTGCCCCCAATTGCTGTCAGATATGCAGATCTTGTATTCATATATCCGAGTTTAAGGCCATCAACGACATCACTTTTTTTATTGATGGACTTTTCAAGATCATACTTTGCCTGCTTCACCTTTGATATTTTTATTCCACTTGAGAATATTGGAATGTTCATGTTCAGGCCTATTACAGTTGTAGGAAACCATTTATCCTCATTTTCTTTAAAGAAATTAAATTCATTCCTCATTGCATTTTGTGAATGAGAAACAAATGCTGTCAATGAAGGTAAAAACAAGGATTTTTCTTTTTTTAGGAGGAGTGATGAAGATTTAACCTGGGTATCAGCAATTTTGAAGTCAATATGACCAAAAAGATCAAACTCCTTTGCAAGGACATAATTATAATCGATATTCTCTGAGATCGAATTTATATTCCCGCCAATAGTAATTTCTTTATCAAGTTCAAAACCGATCTGAAATTTGAGAAGTTTGTAACTGATCTCAATTTGCCTTTTTATTGAACTGAGCCTGTTCTTAATCCCGATCACAAAATATTCCATCTGATCGACATCTGTTTCTTCTACAAATCCGGCCTTGAAAAGTTCAGATGTTTCAAAATGGAGTTTCTTGAGACTTTCCAGATTTTTTTCCAGTATATTTTTTAAGTTCTCACTTACCAGGATTAGATAATATGTCCCTGTTACAAGTGATTTGACTTCAATCTCAGTTTTTATCAAGCTCTCTCTTGATAGTCTCATGTAAATTTTTGAAGATTGAAGAGCAACAATATATGTCCCGTTAAATACCAGTTGTGAGGCTACTATTTCAAAAGACATGTTGTGCCGAGTTCCGAACTTCATGGGGAAATAAGTCCCTTCGTCTGCATCCGGATCAATAAATTGTGCAGGTATAAGAGTTGTGGGTATCTGAGTCATATCCTGATATGAGAGTTTACCTTCGATCTGAGGAAGTCCTGTTGCTGTAGTTTCTCTAACAATGTTTCTTGCTATCTTTATATCAAGTCTCGCATTTTTCAGTGTTTTATTATGTTTTATTGCAAGTTCTTTAATACTTTTCAGATCAAGTATTAAAACTGATTCAGCTTTAAGCACATTGATCTGAATTAATAATAAAAATATAACACTTAATGCAATCAGGATTCTTTTATTGATTAAAACATGGATCATATTTATCGCTCTATATTTGTTAGCCATTTTTTATTATATCCGATTTACATATCTGACACAATATTTTTCCCTGTCACCTGCATAATAAAATTAATAAAAAACCTAAACTTTATGTTATCTGTAACGTAAGAAAATATTAAGAAAAAAAGGAGGTCTTATGAATAAGACAATACTGATCATTGTTTCGATATTATTGATTTTCGGAACAACATTTGCATCAAAAGATGCAAGGCTTTTACGCACTCCTGACATAAACGGAGATATGGTCGTCTTCGTTTATGCCGGTGATATATGGAGTGTATCTGCTAACGGCGGAGATGCAAAAAGGCTGACCTCTCATGAAGGGCTTGAGCTCTTTCCGAAGATCTCTCCCGACAAAAAGTGGGTAGCTTTTTCAGCTGAGTATTCCGGCTCCAGGCAAGTTTATATAATGCCGTCAAAGGGAGGAACACCGGTTCAACTCACATATTATAATGATGTAGGAGTTATGCCTCCCAGAGGAGGATATGATTATATAGTAATGGACTGGACACCTGACAGTAGTGAGATCCTGGTCCGCATGAACAGAACACCTTATGGCCGCAGGATGGGTAAATATTTCCTCGTCAATATCAAAGGCGGCCTGGAAAAACCACTGCAGATACCTGAATGCGGAGGCGGCACATTCTCACCGGAAGGTGATAAGATCGTCTACACCCCTATCGCCAGGGAATTCAGAACCTGGAAAAGGACTAAAGGTGGAAGAGCTCAGGATGTATGGATATATGATCTCAAAAATGACAAGTCAAAGAGAATAACTACCTTTTCCGGAACAGATCACCATCCAGTATGGTTCAAGGATAAAATAATTTATGTCTCTGATGAAAGTCTCAGCCTGAACTTTCATTCATATGATCTTAAAACTGGGAAATTTGATCAGGTCACTAAATTCAGTGATTTTGATGTTCTCTGGCCTTCAGGTTCTGATGGGACGATTATCTTTGAAAAGGGTGGTTTCCTTCATAAGATTGATCTGAACACGAATAAAATTTCTAGGCTGATCGTAAATCTTGAATTTGATAATCCAAATGTACTACCCTATTTCAAAAATGTTTCCAGATTTGTTTCAAGATTCGGAGCTACAATTACTTCGGATGGGAAAAGAGCAATATTTGATGCAAGGGGGGACCTGTTTTCAGTTCCTGCTGAAAAAGAGGGAATTACACTTAATATTACAAGAACTTCAGGTATCAGAGAGATGTATCCGGTGGCATCACCTGACGGAAAATGGATTGCTTATGTCTCAGATGAATCAGGAGATTTTGAGTTTTACCTTGTCGATCCATTGGGGAAAAAGAAAGCAAAAAAACTTACCAATACCAAAGTATGGAAATATCCTGTTGAATGGTCTCCTGACAGTAAGTACTTTGTTTTCTCAGATGCAGACAGGAAATTGCAGCTTGTTGACATCAAATCCGGCAAAGTTTCATTTGTTGATAGAGACAAATCCGGAACGATCAGGAATTATTCATGGTCTCCTGATTCGAAATGGATAGTTTATACGAAAAGGGGTTCCAATAAACTGGCCTCAGTCTGGGTATATTCACTTAATACCTTCAAATCTTCACAGATCACAAATACAAAGTATGAAGAATTTTCACCATCATTTTCACGTGACGGAAAGTACATCTTCTTCATATCGGACAGGGATTTCAACTTCAACTTCGACGGTGGTTTTTCTACAATGGAATTTGATTTTGTTTATAACAAAACCGCAAGAATATTTGCTGTTGGTTTAACGGAATCTTCTCCTCCTATTTTTAAGGATAAAAATGATCTCGAAATAACACCTGCACCACCTGCAGCAGATAAGAAAGACAAAAAAGATAAAGACAAGAAAAAAGACAAGAAAAAGCCAGTTATAGTTAAAATTGATTTTGAAAATCTTGACAACAGGATAACAGTCTTTCCATTACCAACCGGGCGATACGGCGGAATTACAGATCTGGGAAAGGGAAAAGCCCTCATTTTTGATAACGACGGTCTCCATATTTTTGATTTTAAGAAAAAGAAGCTTGATCTGGTCATGAGCAATATCCGCTATGGATCACTTTCTGCAGATAATAAAAAAATACTGTACAGAACCGGAAGAACCTGGGGGATTGCAGATGTTAAACCTAAACTAAAAGCAGGATCGGGGAAACTGAATTTAAGTGACGTTGTAATGAAGATCGATCCGGTAAAAGAATGGAAACAAATATATAACGAAGGTTGGAGAATCTATAGAGACTGGTTCTATGTAAGAAATATGCACGGTGTCGATTGGAATAAAATGAAGAAAAAATATGAGATTCTTCTTCCTCATGTAAGTCACAGAGCTGATCTGGATTTCATTTTCGGAGAGCTTGTCGGCGAACTTAATGTTGGTCATACATATGTAAATTGGGGAGATTTCAACAGGGTTAAAAGGCTTGACACAGGACTTCTCGGTGCTACCTTTGAAGCTGACAAAAAAGCCGGGTTTTATAAAATCTCTAAAATTTTCAAAGGTGAGAACTGGAATGAAAGAACCAGATCACCTCTGACGGAATCCGGTGTTAAAGTTAGTGAAGGTGACTACCTTCTTAAAATTAACGGATATGATGTAAGTGTTCATGATAATCCTTACCGCTTCCTTGAAAATACAGCAGGTAAAAAAATAAGCATCACTGTAAGCAGTACTCCTGACATGAAGAATGCAAAAACATTCTGGATAAAACCACTCAGGAGTGAATTGGGACTGATGTATAATGATATGATCGAATCCAAACGGAAACTCGTAGATAAACTTTCAAATGGAAGAATCGGTTATATTCATGTCCCTGACACACATCTGGCTGGTAACAGAGAGTTATTCAAAGGGATCTACTCATATAATGATAAAGAAGCTCTTATCATTGATGAAAGATACAACGGAGGCGGATGGTCTCCCTCAAAAATGATTGAGAAATTAGCCACACCGACCTATGCTTACTGGCAGGGTAGAGATCTTAATCTCAGGCCGGCGCCTATGTTCTCATTCAATGGCCCTCTTGCAATGCTGATCAACCATTATTCATCTTCAGGCGGAGATAACTTCCCATATTGGTTCAAATTGAAAAAGCTTGGTAAACTGATCGGAACCAGGACATGGGGAGGACTTGTCGGTTATGGCTGGAGTCCCGGCTTGATTGATGGCCCCTCATTTGCTGTTCCAATGTCAGCAATAGTGAACACAAAAGGAGAATATGTAGTTGAAGGTGTCGGAGTTTATCCCGATGAAGGTTTCGAAGTTTATGATATTCCTGAAGAAATTGCTAAAGGGAATGATCCGAGTATGGAGAAAGCTGTTAAACATCTTCTTCAATTACTTGATAAGAAAAAATTCAAAAAACCTGAAAGCCCTAAAGATCCAGACAGGTCTAAATGGTTTGAAAAAGATATAAAATAGATTGTTAAAATAGAGGGGGCGGTTTCGACCGCCCTTTCTTTACTCTTACTTTAAGCCCCCCGACCCCCTAAATGGGGAGAAAAACGGTAAATAACTTTAGTTAAGTCCCCTTTAGGGGATTTAGGGGCCAACTAAAAATTCAGTCACTGAGCTTGTCGAAGTGGCTGTCTAAGGTTTAAAACAACTCCTTTTGAGAAAAATCTTCGTTGTTCGTATCTTCAGTTGGGATATTTTCCTTTTTTTCACTGGCATCAGTCATTTCCTTTGCCGATATTACAGGTTGTGTAGAGACCCTCTTTCCACGTGCGCTTATCCCTTTAACTGCAATAAACTTTTCACCATCAATAGTTTCATCCTTCTTCTTGCTCTTTCCTCCGAATTCCACATAAAATATCGGGTGGGGAGTTTCAGATACAGCAAGCAACTTCGAATCCGGGTGTTCTCCGATGAATCTGATCCTTTTATCCGATGGATCAACACGAAATCTTTTTAAATAACAAAATCCCTGATCTGAGTCAAAATAAATTGCAGTATATATAATATTCTCATC
>JAGLQR010000409.1 GCA_023136725.1 Candidatus Aminicenantota bacterium | reverse complement strand
AATCCCATTTATATGGTGGTGTTTTCTCACTGTTTACCACTCTTGTTATGAAATTATAATAATATTTTTTAGTCCTGTTCGTTTGCCAGAATGGATTCGTTCGTTTGATCCCGGTCATAGTAAATCCTTCGGCAAGTAATGGTTTCCTTGAACTGTATTCTCCATATTCAATATCGTCAAGATTGTTAGTGATCAATTCAAAAACTTCCTCCGGGCAGTCGGGTTGATTCATTATTGATGCAATTCCGAGTAAAGATATTTTATGAACAGCTTTCCCTACCAGGTTGGTTATGAGTGTCCGGCTCCCTTTGACTGCTTTTTTGGAGAATTCGATATGATCGAGAATATTTTTTGTAGAGTTGATCCAGTCACCTTCAAGGGCATTGAGGATATTAAATGCTGTATGTTGTTTGGCGACATAGATCCATGTAAGGAGATTTGGAACCGGGATAATTGAAAAATTTATTTTATCTTTTTCAATAATGATTAGAGTATAATCTTCAAAATATTCTGATCTGATGACCTTCTCATATCTTTCCATTAGTGGTTCAAGAAGTTTCTGCAACTTAAGTACATTAATCTTTTCTTTCTGGATCATTCTTCCCCAGTCCCTGTTTACATATTTGGGAAATTCAGACCATTTGTCTCCCTTCTTATAGATAGCTTTTCTTTTCTTTCTCATTTGTTTGTTAAATTCTTTCTTTTTTTTGTTCCAGGTGTTCTCGCCCCAATCCTTGATGCCCTGAACAGTTGCTGTTTCAGGATCGTTCATGTTTTTTTGTATCTCAAATAATTCATCAGAATTCACGTTTACATCCGGAGGTTCTGAAAGCGTCCACAATTTGTAGAATCCGTTCTCTTTTGTGACAGGTATCGGGGGGAAAAGGTCACCAAGGAAACTGACCTGAGAGGTTGTGTCGTACCCTTCTCCCGCTTCGAATTCCGGCTCGCTGATGTCTGTGAGCAGATTAAAGCCGGTCCACAAAGCAATAATTGCGATAAGAATAATAATAATTTTAAACAATAGTTTTTTCATATTTCCTCCTTTCATACCGATATAATAATATGGATCATTTAAAAAGAAGTCTCCTAATGGTAACCATTTGGTAACAAAAAAGTAATCATGATTCATGCAAAGGCTTTCGCCGTCATCCACTTTGCTCCCGCTCCGGATGTGCTCATCCGTTTCCGCTGCAGTCCTCAGGGTGATCGATCTTAGCGAGTCACCCTTCCGGGGCCCGCGACAGTAGATAGATGGCTGCGCCTGACACTCCCTACAAGTCAAAACTCAATTTTAAATGGGTGATATTTGTTTGAGATGACATAAGCATGACAATGTAAATATGACCATCGTTGACACATTTGGGGATCAAATATATAATTTTCAGATGAAAATAGTGAAGTGGATATTCAATAAATCAAAGTTTTTACATAAATATATCGGATTATTCATAATCCTTTTCCTTATATGGTCTGCTTCCTCGGGGATCATATTGAATCACCCTGATCTGGTCTCGGGAGTTTCTGTTCCGGGCTGGCTGGTACCTTCCCAGTATGAAACGGAGAATTGGAACAGAAGTTCTCTGATCGAGATGCTTTACCTGAACGGTGACAAAAAGAAAGCTTTCATTGGCGGGAAAAAGGGTGTCTGGAAAACAACTGACGGTGGGAAAACATTTAAAAAAATGTCGGATGGATTCACCGGTTCGATCTACTACGGGAAGGTTAATGATCTATTATTACTTGAAGATGAAGATCAGGTACCAAAACTTTTCGCCGCCGCCTTCGGTGGATTGTGGACCTGCGATACTATCAATGAAAAATGGAAAAAGATCTTTCCTGAAAGTGGAAATGTGGAAGTAAAAAAGATCCTTAGAATTAATAACAGACTAATTATTTTTACTCCATCGGAAGTTTGGGAAACATCCATCGGTTCCACATCTTTTAAATT
>JAGLQR010000408.1 GCA_023136725.1 Candidatus Aminicenantota bacterium | reverse complement strand
CTGAATCATCACGAACATATTTTTTGTCCTCAGTGTCGAGAGTTATAAGAGATTCCCCCTGAACTATTGTCCAATTCTCAGACCTGTGTTTATGACTCTGAAGGGAAAGCCTCTTTCCCTCTTTCACAAGGATCCTTTTTACTTTTACATCTTCTTCTTCAAGAAGGATCTCAAACCAGCCCCAGGGCCTCTCTTCTTTATAGTTCATCTGCAAATTCTTTTTTTAAAAGTTCCATATCTGCATCTACCATCATTTTTACAAGTTCTTCAAATGAGACTTCAGGTTCCCAATTCAATTCATTTTTCGCCTTCGAATGATCACCTATCAAAAGATCAACTTCAGCAGGACGGAAGAATCTTTTATCCTTTTTAACGTATTTCTTATAATCCAGATCAAGATGGGAAAATGCAATGTCCACAAGATCCCTTACCGAATGGGTTTTGCCTGTCGAGATAATAAAATCATCAGGTTTATCCTGCTGAAGCATCAGCCACATTGCCTTTACGTAGTCTCCGGCAAATCCCCAGTCCCTTTTAGCATCCAGATTGCCCAGGCCAAGTTCTTTGGAAAGGCCGAGCTTTATCTTAACTGCATTGTAGGATATCTTCCTTGTTACAAACTCGATCCCTCTCCTCGGGGATTCATGATTGAAAAGTATTCCTGAACAACCGAATATATCGTAGCTTTCTCTATAATTTATTGTTATCCAGTGACCGTATACCTTTGCAACGCCATAAGGGCTTCTCGGATGAAAAGGTGTTTCCTCTGTCTGGGGTATTTCTTTTACTTTGCCGAACATTTCGGATGAAGATGCCTGGTAAAACTTGATCTTCGGGTCGACATAACGGATCGCTTCAAGCATCCGTGTGACACCTATTGCAGTAAACTCTGCTGTGAGTACCGGTTGATTCCAGGATGTGGGAACAAAGCTCATAGCTGCGAGATTATAGATCTCATGAGGCCTGATCTCATCTATAAGCTTAGTGATCGAGAACTGATCAAGAAGATCTGCCTGTTTTATTTCGATTTTATCTTTTATATGATCGATTCGGTCAAATCTTTCCATGCTGGAACGTCTGACCATCCCGTATACTTCGTAATTTTTTTCCAGCAAAAATTCTGCCAGATAGGATCCGTCTTGTCCTGTTATGCCTGTGATCAGTGCCCTTTTTTTCATGATCTCTCCTGGAATAATTCTATTCTATCTTCATCCCTGTTCTGTCCCAGCGAGTTTTCGAGAAGAAATTTGTCACTGTTTTGAACAGGTCTTTTACCTTGTGAAAAAATCCCGGGGTTAGATATTCATCTGAAGTGGAAGAAAAGGACCAATAGACTCTCCATGGCTTTCCAATAATATAATCCGCCGGAACAGGTCCCCAGAATCTTGAATCATAGCTGTTATCTCTGTTGTCACCCATGCAGAAGTAAGAATTTTCAGGGATGATGTATTCTTCCATATTGTCCCTCTGACCACGGAGGATGTTGTCATCTTTAAAATATGTATAAGGTTCGACTAGTAACTTTCCGTTAATGTAAACTTGTTTGTTTTCGATCCTTATCCTGTCTCCCGGTTCGCCGATTACCCTCTTTACATATTCCTTTTCCATCTCTGCCGGTGATTTAAATGTTACTATCATTCCTCTCTTGACCTCTTTTTGAGGGAATACCAGGCGGTCGACAGGTGAGATAGACCTTGAGTATGAGATCTTATCAACCAGAAGGTGGTCACCGATAAGGAGATTATTCTCCATCGAACCTGTAGGGATAACAAATGACTGAAGGAGGAATGTCATTACGAAGAAGACATAGATCAGAGTTTCGGTGATCAATTCGAAATATTCACGGAAGAAACCCATCTCTTTCCTCTTCTCCAATAGTTCCTTTTTCTTTATTTTCTGATTTTCACGATATTTTTTCCACATAGTCCAATTTTACTTTATATTACGCTCTA
>JAGLQR010000407.1 GCA_023136725.1 Candidatus Aminicenantota bacterium | reverse complement strand
ACACCAAAGAAGATCGGCCCCATGTTGAAGATGGCGGATATTGCAATTATTACAAAAGGTGACATTGTGTCACAGGCAGAGAGGGAAGTGTTCTCATCCAGAGTTAATATGGTTAATCCGGGAGCAATTGTTATGCATGTTAACGGGCTTAACGGACAGGGGGCTTTCGAATTATCAACTCTCCTATATGATGAGAAAGATAGGGTTGAAAGTCTGAAGGGAAAAAAGCTGAGATTCTCAATGCCAGCTGCCTTATGTTCTTATTGCCTGGGTGAAACAAGGATAGGTGAATCTTACCAGATGGGTAATGTGAGAAAGATGGATATGAACGGGAAGGGACAGAAATGAAGAATGGAAAAGATCTGAGGTCAAAGAAAATATCCAGGTTATTGGAGCTATATCCTTTTTTGAATGCTTTTTTTGAAGATAATCTGATCGATATTGAGGGTAAGGCTGACCTGACAATTAGTGAACTATTAAGTACGATCGATGAAGAGGAGCTCGAAGACAAAGCCCTGGATGTTGAGAAACTTACAGAGAGTATCTCCGATTATATTGATCAGATGGTCGAGTTTCTGGGTGAGAGTGAAAATAATAATGTTTATAGTTTGACCATCCTTCCTGGCAGAGACAAATCGGGTAGTGATGAAAAATATGACCCGATAGTGATCAATAAAAGTGAGATCATTTCGATAGTAGGGCCGACCGGATCGGGAAAGAGCAGACTGCTGGCAGATATTGAGTGGACTGCACAGGAAGATACCCCCACAATGAGAAAGATCCTGATCAATGATGAATTACCCGATAAAAAATGGAGATTTTCCTCAAGCAACAAACTTGTTGCCCAGTTATCTCAGAATATGAATTTTGTGATGGACCTGACAGTAAGGGAATTTCTCGAACTCCATGCAAAGAGTCGAATGGTTGAAGAAGAACAATTTGTGATCGATAAGATAATTAATGAGGCAAATAAGCTTGCAGGAGAAAAGTTTGATCCGGATACCCCCGTCACAAGCCTCAGTGGTGGCCAGTCAAGGGCCCTGATGATAGCTGATACTGCAATATTGAGCAGTTCTCCCATAGTATTGATAGATGAGATAGAAAATGCGGGGATCGATCGAAAAAAAGCCCTTCACCTCCTTGTCGGAGAAGAGAAGATAGTCCTTATGGCAACTCACGATCCTCTCCTTGCCCTGATGGGGGATAAGAGGATAGTGATCAATAATGGTGGGATTAAAAAACTTATAAATACATCTGATAAAGAGAGAGAGATCCTGATCGATCTGGAAGGGATGGATCAGATCATTCAGGGGATGAGAAAAAAACTTAGATACGGAGATGTATTATCTTCGGAAGATCTTAGGAAGGAGAATAAAAATGCATGACGGATGTTCAGGAAGTTTTGATAATGGTAAACAGATGGCGGATAAAGTCAGGATGATGGGATTTAATATTCAGTCAATGCCGATGCCGCTTAATATTAAGTGTGAAAATTGCGAGACAGATTTTGAAATGGAGACATTTGAGGATAAATGTCCTGACTGTAATATGGTTTATGCCGTGACACCATGCAGCGCATTTGATCCTGCAAATGTAAAAGCCGCCGGGATCGATTATTAGATAAAAAAAAGGGCGGCTGGCAGGCCGCCCTCTATGGAGTCGTGCTATTTTAAAAGAATACTTTCGAATAGATCTATAACTCTTTTATCATCCTTTTGCCCAAGCCAGAACATTGCCTTTTTTTTGATCTTTGGGTTCTTATTATTCCTGACAATATCGATCAGGATCGGGATCGACTGGTCATTGTCCAGCTGGCTTATGGCAAAAACTGCTGAGTTTTTCACATCAGTGTTTTTATCATTGATCAGAACATCTTTCAAGGCCTTTATCCCCTCTTTTGATGCCCTTTGTCCCAGCCAGAAGATCGCATCTTTTCTTGCTGAAGAGGGGATATC
>JAGLQR010000406.1 GCA_023136725.1 Candidatus Aminicenantota bacterium | reverse complement strand
TAAAAGCTCCGAAGTTCGTAATATTTGTAACAATACCATTCAGGATCATTCCAACTTCCAGGTCATCAATTGAACTTACCGAATCATCAAATTCTACAGGATCAAAGGAACTTCGAGGGTCCCTTCCGGGCTTTCTGAGTTCATTAATTATGTCATTAATGGTAAATTCACCTGTACTTTCTGAAACATATTTCCCGGAATCAATCTGATCTATTGCCTTTTCATTGTTAATCAGCTCTGAGATGTCCATTCTGATATCTTTACAAATTTTTCTCACAACAGGATATGATTCAGGATGTATACCCGTTGAATCCAGCACCTGCTCACCTCCATTTATTCTCAGGAATCCTGCACTTTGTAAAAAACTTTTAGCACCGAATTTTTCAATTTTTTTCAATTGATTCCTGTTGGTGAACATCCCGTTCTTATTCCTGTACTCAAATATTCTCTTTGACTGTGCTTCACCGATACCTGATACATATCTCAGGATGTGGGCAGAAGAATTGTTAAGGTCAACACCTATCCTGTTCACAACAGATGCTACTATTGTCTCAAGCTTCTTACCTAATAGCTTCTGATCAACATCATGTTGATATTGTCCTACTCCTATCGACTTGGGATCTAACTTGACCAGTTCGGAAAGAGGGTCCTGGAACCTTCTACCGATAGAGATTGCTCCCCTCACTGTCACATCCAATTCCGGGAACTCTTCTCTCCCTGTCTTTGAAGCAGAATAGATAGAAGCACCGGATTCACTGACTACCGATACAATAACATCTTCATTAACGATGTTCTTTACGAATGAATAAGTTTCCCTTGACGCTGTCCCGTTCCCGATAGCTATAGCTTTGATCGAATATTCTTTGATCAGAGATCTTATTGTTTTTTCCGAATGTTCAATATCATTTTTTGGTTCTGTAGGAAATATGGTAGTGTTGTTAATGAATTTTCCTGTTCTGTCAAGAACAGCAACCTTACACCCTGTCCTGAATCCGGGATCTATTGCAATGACATTCAAATTACCTGCCGGAGCTGATAATAGAATTTTTTCAAGATTTGTAGCAAATACCGCTACAGCCTGCTCATCAGCATCTTTTTTCAATTCTGTCATTATCTCATTCTCAAGGGATGGGAAAACAAGGCGTTTGATTGAATCTGAATAAACTTTGTTTAAAAAGAGTACTCTCCTGTGATTTTCAGGATACAATATCTTTCGAAGTGTTCGCGACGGTTTCTCAAGATCGGCTTCCAGTCTTTTTTTTAGAATCCCTTCATTTTCTCCCCTGAACACAGCATGAATTCTGTGTGAAGGAAGTTTTTTTACAGATTCACGATAGTCATAGTATTGTTCAAACTTACTTCTTTTATCTCTGAATTCTTTTTTTACTTCTGATGATAAAAATCCACTATGATTTAAATATTTTCTTAATTCACTCCTGAGCTTCGAATTTTCCGACAATTTTTCTGCAATAATAAAACCGGATAATTCCAGCGCTTCTTCAATACTCTCTGCTTTATTTCCGGAAGCAATAAAATTCCCTGCAAGTTTCTCTGAAGAACCATCGATCCCGGGATCAAGTATATCATCAGCAAGTGGCCCGAATCCCTTCTCTTTTGCAATAACAGCTTTGGTCCTTTTCTTTGGTTTATATGGTAAATAGAGGTCCTCCAGTTCAGAAGTGGAATGGCAATCCCGGATCTTCTCCTTAAGTTCTACCGAAAGTTTTCCCTGTTGTTCAATTGTTTTAAGGATCGTGGCCTTTCTCAGGTTGATCTCTTTAAGAAGATCATAACGATCGGATATTGAATTGACCAGTTCCTCATCTATATTGCCGGTTTGCTCTTTCCTGTACCTGGATATAAAAGGGACACTCAACCCTTCTTCCAGCATTTTTATAATATTGGTGGTTCCTCTGCTTGCAGTTCCGCAGCTATTGGAAATGAACCTGATTTCAGCTTCAGT
>JAGLQR010000405.1 GCA_023136725.1 Candidatus Aminicenantota bacterium | reverse complement strand
ATCCGGGCTCCGGATATGTATTGAATAAAAGGAGTATAAATGATCAATACAAGATCAGGGATAAAAACTTCAAGATCGAAAAAGTAGAAGATGATGGGATCCTGACAAAAATATACCTGCCTCTGAGTCAGATCAGGCCTGCGGTCTTTATTCGGGAGAAAGGGAAAAGATCAAAATACGAACCTGTAAGATATAGCGATATGGAAAATTATTACATCGTTCACAGGATCATCAGGAAGAATGAAATGATAATTCTGAAAGCCGGCAAGTATGAATCAACGATCCGGAGGAAATGACAAATGAGTGATATTAATTCGAACTTTGTAAATATTGAAGGAATAAAAAAGCATAGGAAAAGGATCGGGAGCAAAATGAAGGATAGGCTGGTAATGGTGATCGGAGGATTTGTGATCTTCATTCTTACATATTTTTTATACGGGATTGTAGATGAGTCTGAGAATGGTCCCGGAGAAAATAAAGTTAGAACTGAGAATAGAGATTTACTCGCACAGATAGATCTGTTTGAGGAACAAAAGAAAACAAATGAGGAAAAGTTTGGAATGATCAGGAATGATGTTTTTCTCGGGGAAAATGCTGCTGTTGATGAATATGCGGACAGTATTATCAGTGATCTTAGGAAGCTTGCAAAGCAGGAAGATGAAAAAAGAGTATTGGAGGAACAGGAAGCAGATAGCATAAATAGAGAATTTGCAGAGACTGAATCAAATGATCAGTTTGGAGATATTATGGATTATCTTCAAAAAGAAGATGAGAGCTCCGGTGAATTATTCTCTGAGCCGCAAACCAGGGATGTATCATCAACAGGGAGAAGCCGAAGGGGAATAAAAAGAGATAGAGTGGGAACACTATTCGCATTTAGTAACACTCAGAGATCTGCCAGAATATACAACAATGGAAGAGGCGAAGTTGTGTATAACAATGCTGATGATATTGATCAAAGCGGGGCTGATAAAGTTCAAATGAAGCGCGAGTTATCAAATAAAAAGCAACTTATTTTTAATTCGAATCCGGTATTTACAATCTTTGAGGGAGAATTTCTCCATGCAGTATTAACGAACAGGATCGTGAATGACAAACAATCAAGTCCGGTTACAGCTGTCATAACGAAGGATCTGCTTGATCATACTGGGAAGTTTGTCCTGATACCTGCAAATTCAAAGATCACCGGTTCTGCACAAAAAGTTTCGGGTCAGCAGGACAAGAGGCTATTTATCAGTTTTCAAAGATTGATATTACCGAATGGCCACTCTTTGAATTTTGGTTCCGGGAACAACGGTATGACAGCTCTGGATGGCTCAGGTGCACTTGGGATAAAGGGGAAAAAGGACAGCCATTTCTTTGCAAAATTCGGTTCTTCAATTCTTTACGGTTCGCTGAATGGTTTAAGCGGGTTTGCTCAGAACAAGATAAGCCAGTCATCCGGATTATCTCATTTTATTGACAGAACTTCAGATAATTTTAATACACTTAATGACAGATTGGCATCTGATTCACTTGCTATTCTTCCGACTATAACAGTCAAAGCAGGTATAGAGTTGAAGATCAGGTTTTCAACGGACATTGAGATATCAGCATACTCAAAGATTTCAGAACGTTCATATTATTAATGAAAGCTCGCGGAGGAAATATGAATAAAAAACGATCCGGAGTGAATGACTTGCTAACAAAATTTCATTCTGTTTGTAAAAGCATAATTTTCGATAGCCTGGGTATTACAAAAATGGATAATAGTGATCTGTTCATTTCAGGATGGTATGTGGCTGCTATTTCTCTTGCTTATAGTATAAGAATAATAAGAACAGATATAAACTATCTTTCTGTGTTCATATTTGTAATGACAATTATTCTAATATTTTTATTGTCTATAAATGGACTGGCTCATGGACATTTTAAAAACAAAGTTCCGGGAATAAAGAAGAAAAAATTAATGTGAGGAAAAAATATGAAAAATAAGAAGATATTTTGTTTGTT
>JAGLQR010000404.1 GCA_023136725.1 Candidatus Aminicenantota bacterium | reverse complement strand
TCATCTTTTTCAAAGCTTCAGATGAATGAAAGTCACATAGAATTGTATAAGAATATGAAAAGTACAAACCGGGAGATCTTATACTGGTCATCAAAGGGGATAAGAAGGGTCCTGAATCCTCTGACTGATCCTTATACATATTGGATAGCAACAACCGATCCTGGAGAAAGGGTTATCAGAAACAGAATGAAAGTTGAGGTATGCAATGGTGACACGGGAAAAACGATCGAAAAGTTGGTAGGCCTCACAAATGAATTCAGCGGAGACAGGGCCGATAGGATCAATTTTATTGAAAAGTATCTGAATGAGAACAGGGGAGGTAATTAAATGAGTAATACCAGGAAAATAGTTTTCATTATGCTGATCTGTATGTTTATTACCATGCCTGTCCGGGCGATATTCGTAACCGATATTATTGCATATTCAAAAATGGCTCTGGAATTTGGCAAACAATGGGATACGCTGAAGAATATAGTTGATACTACTAAGAAACTGAAAGATGATTTTGAAGAGTTCAAGGGGAAATTTGCAAAAATTCATAGTGGGATAAAAAGAGAAGCGCTCGATCTCCTCTTGAATTTTAAAGAGATCGAATTCTATTTTAATAGTCCCTATGTAAGGACCTCAAAAGATGATTCCTGGAAAGAGATATGGGAAGACTCAAAAAATCTCTTCAAAAAGCTCCCGTTCCTGAAAGACCGGTCACCGCTCAGAACCAGTAAACTATATTCAAAAAATACGGAGTATAAAAAGCGTGTAGATTACCGGATTGCCAGAGAGGAGGATATATATGAAGAATATGAAAATGTTCTGAATATGATAGCAGATACTAGAAAAGTGATCTCAAAGGGTAAAGAAAAATATAAGAGTGTTGAAAGTTTGATCAGAAAATTCAGTAACCAGCGTTCAACAGGGAAACTTATCGGGCTGCTCTGTAATCTGAAACTGGAACAATTGGTGAAATTGGACCTTCTGATTACCTCCATGAGAATGAAAATGGAATTAACCTTGAAGGAACAGATAATCAGAATGGATCTGGCAAAAAAGAGGGAGATAGAGATCCATGAGGATAGGAAAAAAGCTGAAAAAGATCTGAGTGGAGTAATGTAGGTATGAAAAAATCAGTAATATTCTTTCTCATACTGATAATTATTTCAGGGAGTATTTGTCCGTTCAGTTTCAATCTTATAAAAGTAGTAAATCTCCTGACCAAAATATCAACTAAGATCACTCAATATTCAGATAAAATTGATGATCATTATGAAGAGTTCATTAATTTCTATAAGGAAAAATGGGCAAAATACTATACGAAATTTTCATTAATTGAACTTGATGTTTTTGACACATGGGAAATGGATCAGATCTATGACGGACAAAATGTTGATTCTGATGATATGGGAACGAAGTGGGAAAATATATTTAAGGATCCGGAAAAACTTAAGAAGGAATTCCCTAATCTCTTTTATACATCTCACTACAAAGATAATCCTGAATATATTTCAAATGCGAATTTTAAAAAAAATACTGATGAGAATATAAATGATGGAATTGAATACCTCATTAAAATTGAATCTCTGATTACTCTTCTCAGGAATACGAGGGAATCTCAAAAACTCCGGGGGAAAAAGGTTGTCGAGTTAAAGAAGTATATAAAAAATTTTTCAAGGCCTAAGGGGCGTGATGAGGTAAGGATGGGGAGATTGATCGGGCTCGAAGTTATAATTGATTACGAGATCGAAAAACAGATGATCGAACTCATCTCTCTGGTAAATGCTCAGACTGAGATCAGGATAAGAAGTTCTTTAATGGATGAAAATATGAGTAATCGAAATCATGCTTCCCGTATGAGAATTAATAATGCAGGCCTCAGATCAGATAAAAGAAAATGAATGACGGGAAGATACTGGAGACAATTCTGAATATTGTGATCAGTATAATATCTGAATTCAGTTCTTACTTCATTGATCTGGCAATGGGGATCCTGATACTGCTTCTT
>JAGLQR010000403.1 GCA_023136725.1 Candidatus Aminicenantota bacterium | reverse complement strand
TCTTCTTTCACTGCTTCTTTCTTGACAGTTTCAGCCGGTTTAGGTGTAACTGGAGCAGGCCTTCCTGACGGACGTTCTCTGTCAGATTCAGGCTTTCTGGAAAATCTTTCGATCCTTTTCCATTTTTTCTCCAGCTTGTTGGTCTTTTTAAGCTTGTCATCAAGACGAATAACGATGAATCTCATTACTTTTTCGTTTAATTTCAACCTTCTTTCAACAGCGGCAATTACATCGCCGGGTGATAGTGTTTTAATAAAAACATAGATACCTTCATTATGTTTTTCAATCGGATAAGCGAGAGCCTTCCGGCCCCAGTCATCGATATTTTCAATTGAACCGTTACCCTTTGTCAGGATATCTGTAATTGATGTTTTGATCTTTTCCGCTTCTTCATCAGCGGTTTCAGGATTGATTATCAATCCTATTTCATACTCTCTTTTCATTTTACCTCCTTTTGGTTTATAGCCTTCCTTCTAAAAAGGAAAGCAAAGAGTGTTATGTATATTATTTTTTGTCTTTAGTTTTCTTTTCTTCTCTGGTAGATTCTGAAGGTTTCTTTTCTGATTCGGCTCCATCTTTGCCTTCTTCGACAACTTCTCCTTCTTCGCCCTCTTCTCCTTCTTCTCCTTCTTCTTCCTCTTCAACAACTTCTTCCTCAGCGGCACCCTTCACTGCGACTGTGCAAATAACCCTTGTCGGACTTGAGACCAGATCCACATCATCATCAAGTTCGATTATTTCAAATTTCAGTGAATTGCCTATATGAAGGTCGCTAACATCAATCTCTATCTTGCTTGGAATCTTGTGTGGGAGACATCTGAGGTCAATATCTCTGTTTACATGGTCCAGTATCCCCTCTTCTAATCTGACCCCTATCGGTTCTCCAACCAATATAATAGGAACACTTACTTCTATCTTCTTTTTGAGATCGATTCTTATGAAATCTACATGTATTACTTTATCTGAAAGGTAGTCATATTGAAGGTCTTTCAACATTGCGTCAACCTCGATCTTGTCTCTTTTTATCTTAAGGATCGTGTTTTCACCCATTTTTGATTTCAGAATAGTTTTTATATCATCCATATCTATTGAAATGGGAATAGAGTCCTTTTTTCCACCATAGATTATTGCGGGAATCTTGTTCTCTCTCCGGATTCTTTTCGCGACCTGTTTCCCAACCTCATTTCTTGATTCAGCTTTAACTTCTATTATATTTTCCATACTTCACCTCTCTATTTGAATAATTTTGAAACTGATGTTTCTTTATTAATACTGCATATTGCCTGTGAAAAAAGATCAGAGACTGAAAGCACTTCTATATTTTTACTTGCAGCCAGTTCTTCCTGCAGAGGAATTGTATCTGTTATAAAAAGCTTTTCTATCGGGGAATCAGATAATTTTTTAAGTGCCTTGCCCGAAAGTATCCCATGTGTACAGGCAGCATATATCTTTATTGCACCTTTCTGTTTAAGAGCCTTGACGGTTTCGGTCATTGTCCCTGCTGTATCAACTATATCATCAACTATTATTGTATTTTTGTTTTTCACATCGCCGATAATGTGCATTATCTCTGCTACATTAGCTTCCGCTCTTCTTTTATCTGCTATTGCAAGTCCGGCTTTGAGTTTTTGTGAAAATATTCTTGCTCTTTCCACACCGCCGGCATCGGGTGATACTATTACAAGATCTTTAAGTTTCATCTTTTTGAAATGGGATATAAAGATGGGCAGAGCCATCAGATTGTCTACCGGAATGTTAAAAAAGCCCTGGATCTGGTTTGCATGAAGGTCGATCGCAAGTATCCTTGAGAATCCTGAGGTCTCCAGAAGATCTGCAACAAGTTTTGCAGAGATCGGGACTCTCGGCCTGTCTTTCCTGTCCTGTCTTGCATATGCGTAATAAGGTATTACTGCGGTTATCCTTCTTGCAGATGCTCTCTTGAAAGCATCACACATCAGGAGGAGTTCCATGATGTGAAAATTAATATCTTTCGTAAAAGACTGGATTATGAA
>JAGLQR010000402.1 GCA_023136725.1 Candidatus Aminicenantota bacterium | reverse complement strand
CCATTCACTCTGGTATTCGGATCTGCAAAGGGTATTACAACTCTGCTAACCCCTTTTTCAATTATTATGTCTGTACATGGAGGAGTATGACCGGTATGTGAACAGGGCTCAAGTGAAACATAGAGTGTAGTCCCTTTAACCTTTATTTTCTCTAGTGCAGATCTTTCGGCATGTACTTCACCAAACTTCCTGTGATATCCTGTCGAAAGAACTTTCCCGTCCTTAACTACAACAGCTCCTACCATCGGGTTCGGCTCGGTCAGTCCCATACCCCGCTCTCCCAATTCAAGGGCAAGATGCATGAATAGAACATCCTCATTGGAAAATTTATTATCATTCATCCGAAAACTTCTCCATTATTAATCCTCTACAAAAGATCTTACAAATTCATCCGTTGAGAATTCCTCAATATCCGACTCCTTTTCACCGGTACCTACGAAAAGAACCGGGATTCCCGTCTCCTCTATTATTCTAAGGACAGCTCCACCCTTTGCAGTCCCATCAAGTTTCGTAAGTACAATTCCGGTCAATCCTGAAAATTCACCGAATTTTATAGCCTGGTCAAAAGTATTCTGCCCCATGGTGGCATCAATTACAAGCAGAGTTTCAGAAGGCCCGGAAGGGATGAACTTTTTAATGATCTTTGTTATCTTCTCCAGTTCACGCATCAGATTTTCCTTAGTTTGAACTCTGCCCGCTGTATCGATAATAACAGCAGTGTAATCCTTATTCATGAGTGAATTCATCCCGTTGAAAACAACCGAACCGGGATCAGCGCCATGATCCCCTCCGACAACGGGGATACCCAGTTTTTCTCCCCACATCATCAACTGGGAACTTCCGGCAGCTCTGAAAGTATCAGAGGCACAAAGGAGCACTTTCTCACCCTCCTTCTTCATCTTATAAGCAAGCTTGGCAGCAGTTGTGGTTTTTCCGCTTCCGTTCACTCCTACAAAAAGGAATACCTTTTTTATATCTCTTTTTTTATCGGGAGAAATTTTCAGTTTCAAATTTGACAGGGGAAGCATGGAATCACCTGTTTCTACTTTTTTATAGACACCCTCGATAACATTGGTAATCTCATTCCTGAGAACAGTGAGGAACTCATCCCTGGTAAAAGGTGTTTTCAGGGAGATCTTCCCCTTTTGAATAATCCTTTCAGCAATTGTCACCGGAATATCTGAAAGGATCAATTGTTCTTCGAGATCATCGAACAACTCTTCCCTCTCTTTTTTTGATGAGAATACTATTTCAATGTTTTCCTTCGCTGAAAAACGGAAAAGGTTCCTCAATTTCATGATTTAATTATATATCCATTTGATCTTTTAAACAATGAAGGTTCGCATGTGCAAAAAAGTCACCGAATGTATAATTTTTACACACTTAATCGGAAGAGATCACATAAGGACGTTCTATATTGCGATTTGATTCTGGCACAATTATTGCTTTGTTAGTTGCTACGGGGGATTCATGGGAAAAAACAGAGGTTTTTCTGTAATAGAACTATTAGTTACTATTATTATTTTTGCTGTGACTATGTCTGTCATCCTGGGATTAGGAGGCGGTAAGATCAGCAGGACGGGATTGAAGAGCAGCGCAAATGATGTAATAGGAATGATATACAAGGTCAGAATGAGAGCAGCCAAGGAGAATAGAGCTATTGCTCTCACTTTCACTGACAACGGATATAAAGAGCATTTTTATGAATCCGGTATATGGTCACCGCTGCTGACATCATCTTCTGATCCTGATGATACTCTTGCAACCGGAACATCTTTTGCATCTTATTCTACAATTGCTTTTAATTCACGGGGAATTCTTATCGATCCTGATACATTAATGATAAAAGCAAATATAACATTGACTCTCCAATCCGATAAGGGAGAGGGGATTAAGATCAAAGTTCTCTCCTACGGAGGAGTGAAATCTAAAAACTCCTGGAGAAACTGGTCCGAATACGGAGGATTCTAATGAAAAAAATTAAAACCATTATTAAGAACATATCCGGTCAGAGCGGATCGACCT
>JAGLQR010000401.1 GCA_023136725.1 Candidatus Aminicenantota bacterium | reverse complement strand
AATCTTTAGTGATCTTTAATTTTTTCTTAAGTCTGTTTGTCATAACATTTATCTCTACATCATCACCATAGAGTTTTTCCAGCTTTCTATAGTATTTACCAGCTTCCTTCATATCTGATTTTTCCATCAATTTTGCCTTCTGCCATAATGCAGGGATAAAATCAGCGCTATATTCCAGACATTTATTGATTTCTGCTTCACTTTTATTTAAATCCCCGTTTCTCTGAAGAAAAACCGAATATTCAGTATTAAAGAACTGGTAATTAAAAATAGTTATCCAATAATTCAATTGTGTATTCATATCGAGTAGCTTTTTGAAATTTAAATCAGCTTCATCTATTTTTCCTTCATTTTCCAGTCTGATAGCATTAAGATGTAAATAAAATTTGTATGGCCCGGAGAAATTTTCAGCATTCAAATTGAAGCGGTTCACAATGTTGCTCAACCATCCCAAATCCTCAAGGAAAGCTTTATTTCTCTCCATTTTCAAATTAATCAATGACCTAATCCACCTTGGCTCAGCAGAATTACTATTTATATTATCAGAATCAAAAACTTTCAATGATCTCTCTATCGTTGATAATGCCTGCTCATACTCCCCCTGCAAATATTCAATATAAGCAAGTTTAGAATATGCATTACCAATATCTTTGGCAGAATCTGTCACTTTCATATAATCTTTAACGGCAGCCCGGGCATCGCTGAACCGGGCTTTTAATATTGCAATATCAGAGAGAGTCAGGTATGCCCAATATACTCCTTTGCTGTCTTTCCTTACAGCAGCTTTTTTAGATGCCTCAGAAGATATAAGTTCCCCTGAGAAGAAATATCCATCACCGAGTGAATCAAATGAGTTCGCTGAATTATCCAGATTTCTGTATTCTTCAAACAACTCTATAGCCCTTGTGTGTTCACCCATATATGAATAGCAATAGCCTAGATGATTTATTGCACTCGAAAATTTACTGTCCAGCTTAAGGGCATCTGAATAAAATGATGCTGCTTTCTCTGCATTACCATGATGAAAAAATGCTTCTCCCAGTTCAAATAGAGTTTTTTTAGAAAGAATATTTCGCTCCCTTAGCTTGCTTAAATATTCAATTTCATTATTAAAATTAAATTCCAGCCTGGCATTTAATGCAAGTACTTTTAGCTTTACCGGTTCTATTATATAATCCAATAAAGGTATTATTTCTTTTATCTTTTTCTTCGCCAGTGTTCTACTTCCTCTGAAATAGTAAATATTAGCAAGATAATATTTATCCGCAGGAGTTTCTTCTATTCCTGCAAAACTCTTTTCAGCATCCATGTACTCATATTTATAATAATTACCAAGCCCCGTGAAGAAACTTTCAAATTTATCCCATTCTTTTCCGTATGTTGAAGAAATAGACTTAATTTCAAGACTTCCTTTTTTCATCGGGAAGATCTTCTTATAAATCTTTTCAGACAGCATATCAATCTGATGTTTCAGAATTGAATCTTTGTTTTCAAGGCCGGGGATTGTCATAGAATATTTTTTTGATCTATTGTTGGATGAAATTACAATATCAAAATTATATATACTGTCTATTTTTGAAATTGATCCTCCCAGGTCATAATATATCCTGTATTTACTCTTTATGGTTTCTGAGTCACTGCTCTCCTCAGTTGATCTCGAAATGGAATTAATGGTTGCCGGAATAACAGTATCAAACTCATCAAATTGATCAAGAGATTCCCTGATCAGAAACTTAACTCCTTTCTTTACAATATCCGGAGCATCTCCTTCCAGATCATTTACGTTAATAAAGAAAATGTCTGATCCACCTGAGAATGAAAGGTTTGTTTTACTTTTAAAGAACAGGAATGCTGAGAACATGATAAGTATCAGAGTAAATACAATTGAAACCCTTTTAAACAAATTTGTTTTTGTAGAGACCAGGGGAATTGTTTTTGCTTTAATTTTTTTGATCTTATAAACAAGTTCTCCAAGATCTTCAATGTCAGAAGTTCTTCGGATCTCATCAAGCATTTCCCTTTTTTCA
>JAGLQR010000400.1 GCA_023136725.1 Candidatus Aminicenantota bacterium | reverse complement strand
TAGAAGAGAGACTAAAACTCAGTGCAGATAACACAGAACCGAAGATCGAATATAATTCGGGTTTAGATCTCACGGAGGGGAATAATATCAACAGGAAAATATTACTCAATCTCCCTTTTACAAAAGTATTGAACGGATATTCTCTCATCCTCTATTCCGGCGATCCCGACCATTTTCAGACAATTGCCAGAAAGGAGGTCTGGATAAACTACGGACTCATAATTTCACTTATTGCGTTCCTTATCCTCGGGACCATATTGTTCTATAAATATATGGCTAAGGAGATGGAATTGCTCCGGTCCAAAGCTGAATTTATCGACCATGTATCACATACTCTCAAAACTCCGATCACAAGGATGAGACTTCTTGCCGAGAATATAACTTCCGGATGGATAGATGATACAACCAAGAGAGATGAATTTTTAAAAAGTATTATTTCAGAGACCGAAGGGATGAATGAGACCATTAATAATATGCTTGATTTTTCCCAGATCGACTCAGGTAAGAAACTTTATAATTTCAGGAAAGTTTCAGTTAAAGATATTATTGAGGAATACCTCAGCAATAATTCAGAAAATTTTGGTCCCGGGATAAGAACAGAGCTCGCTGACGGACTTCCGGAATTGAATGGTGATCCGGATGGCATTATGCTGATCATCTCAAATCTTATCCAAAACAGCATAAAATATTCTCCCGGGAAGAAAGATATCCTGATAAAACTGACGCTGGAAGGGGAAAAGATCAGGCTGGAAATAAAGGACAAGGGGATAGGTATCTCTCTATTAGATCAGAAAAAAATATTTGAAAAATTTTACCGGGCCGGGACGGATAAAGTAACAGCAACTGAGGGGAGCGGGCTCGGATTATTCATAGTTGCTCATATAGTTGCAGCGCATAAAGGAGAGATCACCGTTAACAGCAGGCCGGGAGAAGGAGCTTCATTTGTAATCCTGTTCCCGATTAATGATACAATGGGGAAACAATGACTAAGATATTATTGGTCGAAGATGACAAAACAATAGTTGAAGCATTGTCCTCCGCCCTGACATTCCATGACTTTTCAGTTGATGCCACAGACAATAGTGAAGATGGATATGAAAAATTTATCTCAAATAAGCCCGATCTTCTGATACTTGACATCAACCTTCCCGGAGCGGACGGTTTCGAATTATGCAGAAAGATTAGAAAGATCGATCAAATTGTTCCTATAATATTACTAACTGCAAGGGTGCAGGAAAGCGATAAGCTTCTCGGATTTGAACTTGGTGCAGATGATTATGTAACAAAACCATTCAGTGCAAAAGAGTTGATCGCCAGGATAAGGGCAGTCCTTAAAAGATCAGATGCAAATAAAATGGGTCCGACACCAAAAATGATAGGCTCCGCTGAGATACTCCTGGATCAGTTTATTGTAAAAAAGGGCGGGAAAGATCATTCGCTTTCCCCCAAAGAACAGCAGATATTAAAACTCTTCCTGGCAAATCCGGGGAAGGTCATATCAAGGGATGAGATCATAGACAAAGTTTGGGGAGATGAATATTTCCCTTCCCCGAAGACCATTGATAATTTCATTGTGAAACTCAGAAACAAGATCGAGGATAACCCGAAAGATCCTCAGCACATAATCACCCTTCACGGCGCCGGCTACAAGCTCATAATTTAAATTCCAATATCTGGATTTGCCTCCGGCCGTAATTACTTTTGCAATAATTCTCAAATATCATCATTTTATTCGTTCACCACTACACGTGTGACCGGAGTATTATTCAGCGGTATTAAAAAACCAACTCGCATGCAATAGAGAATCATGCTCAGACACACGGTTTGTTTTCCTCCGGATCATACCGCTTCTGTAAAACCGGTTCCCACCCTCTCCGTTTCGTTCCCTCACAAAATGAATGATATTTAGTTAAGAATATATCTCAGGCGTAGACGTCTATCTACTCTCGCGGGCCTGGAGGGGTGACTCGCTAATATCGTGAACCCCGAGGCCGGGCAGCGGAGACGGATGAGCACATCCGGAGCGGGA
>JAGLQR010000040.1 GCA_023136725.1 Candidatus Aminicenantota bacterium | reverse complement strand
TGATCAGCAGTTACAACTATCACAGTATTTTTATCCCACCCGAATTCTTCATAAGCTTTTTTTATATAAGAATCAACATAATTTATCTCGCTGTCATAAGCTTCAAGAGGTTCCAGTTTTCTGTTCCCGGGATCTTTGTACCACGGCTCACGGGCATGATAAGGCCCATGAGGATCCATATAATGGAGGTAAATAAAATACTTGTCATTCTTTTCTATCTCTTCCTTCCAGGAAAAGAGATCTTTATTAACCTGCTCTGCACCCTTATAACTATAGGTGATCATTTTATCAAATCCCTGATCAAATCCCTGCTTATCACCAATATTAAAATTATCAGAAATAGCAAATGTAGCATACCCTGCTTTCTTAAAAATTTCAGGCATGGTCTCGATCTCATCAGGAATCCTGTCAATCTTGATATCAGGATATTTTTTCTTTGCATTAATATGGGCTAGTATTCCCATCAAAACCTTATGCTGAAAAGGATAAAGTGAAGTAAATATTGAGGCTGTACCTGGTGAAGTCCATGATGATGCAGAAAAAGTGTTCTCGAAAAGAATTGACTTCTTCGATAATTCGGTCAGGAATGGAGCTGTGATCTTCTCATATCCATATGCATCAAGTTTATCTGATCGGAGTGTGTCAATAACGATCACAACAATATTAAAATTCTTTAATTTTTTCTTACAATTTATATTCAGGATTGAGGTACTGAAAAGTAATGCAGCAAGAAAAACAACAGATAATACTCTAACATGTTTTTGTTTCATTAGTTCACCAGATTCCTGGGTTATGATATCAGAGAGCTATGTTTTAGTCAATTTTGAAAAGAGAAATATATACTGTCAGTCAGAGTTCCCGCCGGTTCTCAGAAGTGACCTCCAGAACCTCCCGTTTGTTGAATTTGACCATTTATGACTGATTGGAGGGAGATCACGAAGTATGATCGAATTATATCCGTTTTTCTTATAAACATTATATGACTCTTCACAAAACTCCTTTAAATCATCATAATCACCTTTTGTATAACAGAATACTACTCCGAATTTTTCCCCTGATATTACAGGAGATAAGATCTCATTATTTTCACTTATATATGCCTGAGAATGAGAGAGTATCGCTTTGTATTTTTCCGGCCTTCTGTTAGCCAGATGATGAGAGAGAACCGCACCCGCCGAAATACCTGCCAGAAAAATATTTCCACTATCAATACTGAAATTTTCTATAACAACATCTATACACTTTTCTATTCCATCTATCTCTTTCTCAAACGGGGACCAGCCATGAGCATTTACATCCAGAAATTTATAGGAGTATGAGGGAAGGATCTCAAGAAGGGCTATCCCGTTTATCCTGCAGAATGGTATCAATCCGGTCTCTTCAAGAGGGCTTCCGGTATATCCCCTTAGAACCGGCTTATTTTTAAACTCGTCAGATCTTACCCCATGAAAATATATCAGCAGCGGGAAATCACTATTGGACTTGTCAGGGAGGTGAAGATTATAATTTCTTTCAACGCCATTTTTGTCAATAACTTCTATTGGATTTGATAATGCACCATTCTCTTTTTTATTACAGCAGAGATACGATCCGGTCAAAACTGTCAGGATCAAAATATAGGGGATTATCTTAAGAAATATTTTCATGATAACAATTTAACACAGATGCAAGATTTGTTAAATAACAACTTCCGGTCAGATCAGACCTTTTACCAAAAGAAAGCTGCCAATGAGTAGAATGGTAAACACAACAGCAAGAATGTTAAAATATTTATTTATAAATTCTTTGATGGGCTCGCCAAATTTATATATAAGGAAAGAAACCAGAAAGAATCTTGCCCCCCTTGATATAATTGATGCTAACATGAAAGTAACAAAGTTAATATCAAATGCACCTGAAGAAATTGTAAAAATCTTATAAGGAATAGGCGTAAAGCCTGCAGTAAATACAATCCAGAAACCATAAAGATCATATTTGACCTTCATTGCTTCAAATGTACTCTGTGAAAATCCGGGAATTGAATCATAAAAAAAATGTGCCATTACAGTATAATTATCCGGTCCGAAACCCCACAATTTTGCACCAATAAAATATCCGAATGCTCCTCCGGCCGCAGAACCTATTGTAAGTATAAGTGCAAGTTTGAACCACTTCTTCCTGAACCCAAGGACCAGCGGTATAAGAAGCACATCCGGAGGAACAGGGAAAAAACTGCTCTCTGCAAAACCGATTAGAAATAGTGCATATTTGGCAGACGGCTTTTCAGCCCAGCCGAGCACCCAGTCATAGAGTTTCCTTACAGGATTAAATTTCATCGAACACTCCGTTAAGATCAATTGAAGATGCAAAACAATTCAGATTTAGCATAAGTGGAGAAATGGAAGCATATTTGTTCTTTATTGCCCAGATATCTGTACCCTTATCACCGTTACTTTCGGGATTTCCTGTCCCTATCCAGAAATATTTTTTCCCTCTCGGATCTTCCCGTTCAATTATATCCGGTTTATATCTTTTATTACCGAGTGTAGTCACAATTATTTTGCCATTATTATCATACGGGATATTAAGATTAAAAACTCCCTCTAGTTCTTCCGACCCGGGAAGAAGTTTGCTGAGAACTTTATCTACTATATTAATTCCGCCGGTTACATCATAAACGCCACTGCTGTAGCTTTTCTTATCAGAGATAAGTGAAACAGCCAGGGCCGGAATACCATAAAAATATGCTGAAGTCGCAGCACCGACAGTACCCGAATATATTATATCTTCAGAGAGATTTTCACCGAGATTCATTCCTGAAATAACAAAGTCAGGCATCTCCTTCATAAGTTTCCGGAGTGCAATATTAACACAATCGGACGGAGTACCATCTACAGAGTAAAAATCTTCATCTATCTTCTCGACCCTTAACGGGCGGTTTAAAGACAATGCCATGCTGACGGCACTCATCTCTGTAGCGGGTGCAATAGTGAATACCCTGAATTTTTCTTTTAAATGATCTCTGAGTTCAGTTAGGCCGGGTGATCTGAATCCGTCGTCGTTAGTAAGTAATATTGTTTTCATAATAATCCTTATCCACCTGTTCTGTTTCCGGTTTTCGGAAAATCTATGATTAAAACGTAACTACATGAACCTTTGAAATATGGTCGGGATGAGTGGATTCGAACCACCGACCACACGCACCCCAAGCGTGTACGCTACCAGACTGCGCCACATCCCGACTGGGTAATTATTTATCATCTTTATCGATCAATGTCAATATTTCCTTCAAGCCCTCTTTCAGGGATGAAAGTTTGATGCCGGGCTTTGAACTCTTTTTTTCTGCCTTCTCTTTCGGGATATGTACTGCCTCAAATTCGGAAAGTAGAATTACCTTAGTCTCCTCTTTGCTCTTCTTTTCTCCCATCAAAAGTTCTTTGATCCTGATAATGATCTCAATATCTTTTCTTGAAAAATACTTTTCCCCGTTCTGATTCTCAACGGGATTAAGTATTATGAATTCTTTTTCCCAATACTCAAGGACTTTCCCGTCAAGTCTGGTTATATTTATAACCTCTCTCTTTTTGAAAGTAAGCTTGTCGGGAATATTTGTATTCAATTCAGTTATTATTAATCCTTAAGTTTTTTAATCATATCATCTACATTTTTTAGGATATTCTTTACTTCAATTATCCTTTCATTTACATGAGTGTTGCCTGGTTTGATCTTAAGTGCCGCTTCATAATGCTCCAGAGACTTCTTTAATTCCCCCTTTTTCAGAGTGGCAGCGCCTCTCTTTAAAAGATCTGCAAATGAATTTTCGATCTCTGATTTCATCTTTTTAACTTTGAAATGATCACCTGTGTTTTTCACAATATGTTTGTACCATTCTTTCGGATATCCGGGATGAGTTACTTTCCCGTCTTTATTCTTCACATTTCCATCGAGAAATTTAAATAGGAGTGATTCACCGAGTTTCATCCATCTCTTAGTTGTCCGTTCTCCTGCCGAGATTGAATAATCGGTGATGAACTCCCTTGCCAGAGCCTGATCCTTTTTGAAAATATTTACAGCTTTTCTATCGATCTCTTTTGTTTCTGTAACGAATGAACTTTCCATTTCCCCCTGAACAATCCTTATATCTTTGATCATATCACTATATCTCGAATATGCATAATTTGATACAAAATTGAAAACCCAGAAAGCAGAATCCCAGGTAAATTCTGAGAACGAACCTGTGCCAACTGCAAAGGAATTCGGTACCCTGTCGATTCCGCAATAAATTGGCACATAACATGTGCTGTAAGTGTCATCAACACCGAACCAGTGAATACCTCCTATAGGGTCGGGCAACCATCTCCTTGACTGGGAAACAAAAGAAAAGCCGGTCTGCTGAGTAGAGATAGCTCTTTCATTGCAATACCTTACATCATCAACTTTCC
Source organism: Candidatus Aminicenantota bacterium (assembly GCA_023136725.1). Lineage (GTDB taxonomy): Bacteria > Acidobacteriota > Aminicenantia > UBA2199 > UBA2199 > UBA647. The sequence continues at coordinate 5,027 of JAGLQR010000040.1, read as the reverse complement.
AGGTCAGTCCACGCCAGCGGTACGGCAATTTGAACGGGCCGGCGCCGACATCTTTTGTCATATCGAATTCAGTTCCCTGAAAATGATCCCTCATCAATTCCATTACATCTCTGACGCTCAATTTTTTGTCAGGTTTTATGTAAAGAGGCATCGGTTCCGCACCTTCCACCCCTTTCACATAATCAAAAGTTGTATTTCTGGATTTTGCAGCTCTGTTAAAGACACTCCAGACCCTCGCTTCACAAAACCTCAGAGCTCCATAACCAAGAGGAGCATAAGCATCAACAAAGCTGAAGTCTCCATCTTTTCCGGTGAAGTACCCCATCTCTCTTGCAAAGGAGATTGTATCTTTTCCATACAAGCAGTTTTTTGGATCATTAAGAGGGAATTTTCTGATTCGGGCCTGGTTGGCATGAGCAGAAATATAGCCATCCGGTATTCTGACTGCAACCCAGTTAGCCCCTTTAAGCCCCTCTCCCTTGCCGATCACTTCCATGATCCAGACTTCATTCTTATCTGAAATTGAAAAAGATTCACCCGATGAGTAATATCCATATTCATCAAAGAGTCCAGTCATGACCTTTATGGCTTCCCTTGCAGTTTTTGACCTTTGAAGAGCAATATACATCGCACTTCCGTAATCAATTATCCCTTTTTTGTTACGAAGTTCTTTTCTGCCTCCATATGTGGTCTCCCCTATCGACACCTGGTGTTCGTTCATATTACCAACTACATTAAAAGTTCTCCTGACCTGTTTTATCTGGCCAAGGAACTTCCCTGTATCCCATTCATAAACATCGAGCATGGTATTTTCGGGATAACTCTTAGCTGGCCAGTGATATAGCTCACCATAGAGGATATGGGAATCTGCAGCATAAGTGATCATTGTGGAACCATCTGTCGATGCCCCCCGGGAAACGAGAATATTTGTACATGGGTTTAGTTCAGAAACAAAAAATGCAGACAATAAAACGATTATAAATGCTATTAAAAGGTTTTTCTTTTTCATGCCCCAATTTTATATAACACCACCACAAAAGTAAAGTTCACAGCTCCAGGAAATAGTTACATTGTAATTCAACAGGAAATTTGATAATGTTAATTTTTACATAGGAGGCAGCATGTCAGACAGAATGGTAGAACACTTCATGGAGATGGTTAAAATAGACAGTGAGTCGGGAAACGAAGAAAACTTTATAAATTATCTTAAGACTGAATTTGAAAAACTTGGTGGAGATTCAAAGAAAGATGATTACGGAAATCTTGTTGTAAAATTTCCTGCAAAAAATTGTGATAAAACAGAACCGATACTTTTCTCATGTCATGCCGATACGGTAAAACCGGGAGTCGGGATCGAACCGGTCATTGAAGATGGTGTAATAAGATCTTCTGGAAATACAATATTAGCTGCTGATGATAAAGCAGGGATAGCTGAACTTTTTGAAGCCCTCAGAACAGCCGAAATATATCCCCCTCTGGAGATCGCGATCAGCAGGGAGGAAGAGGTTGGGTTATTGGGTGTAAAAAACCTGGACCATTCACTCCTGAATGCAAAGAAAGGATTCCTCCTCGATAATGACACATTGGATACAATAGTGATAGGAGGCCCTTCATATTTTGCTATTGATGTTTCTATTAAGGGAAAATCCGCTCATGCAGGTATGGAACCGGAGAAAGGGATAAATGCAATTCTGGCTGCATCAAATGCGATCTCAGCATTAAAACTCGGTAGACTCGATCATGAAACTACTGCAAATGTCGGAGTAATTAATGGTGGGATGATAAGGAACGGAGTGCCCGATTCTGTAACTTTTCTGGCAGAATGCAGAAGCCTGGATCACAAGAAAGGTGCGGAACTTGCAAAGGAAATGGAAACAATCATCAGGGATAAAGTTACAGAGACAGGTGCTGAGGTTGAAATTAAAATAGATAATCTCTGCAAAGCAGTTGATATACCCGAAGACTCCTGGACCGTTGAACAATCAAAGAAAGCCCTCAGAACTGTTGGCGTAGAAGCTGAGACCACATTTATTACCGGATTCACTGATGCTTCCATCTATAACAACATGGGTATCGAAATGGCCGTTGTAGGAATCGGTGCTCAATTAGAACACTCAACCGACGAACATATTCTGATTGATGATATGATCAAAGCGAAAGACATGGTCATTGAACTCATGCGCCTCTCAGCTGTTTAAGTTAAAATAGTTGGTCTCAGGGGAATTGGTCTTTCAGAGATTCGCCCGTAATAATTTATCCTTTCGATATCTAATTTACTACAAACCCAAATTTTTTCTTATTATTGGCCTCATTCAATTCAGTGATAACATCCGGATTATCTGCTATTGCTGTTGCCAGGTATTTTTGTGCAATTGATAATTTTAGGCGGCGGGAAATTTCATGGGTTTGACCTGTATTCAGAGCTGGTACAATATAGGTCTTTCCAAATGTTTCTCCACCGATCTTAAATAAGGCCTTCGAAGCAGGTGCCGGAGCAGTTCCAATGTTCTGAATTTGGGCATAAAAATATATTAGATCACCCTTGTTCGGATTTGGCGGTTTAATGTAAATCCGTTTAATTGTCAGATCCGGCCTTTTAGGCATTTTACATACTAATCTTTTTGTCATACGGTTATTATTCTCATTTAATTCCGCAATTTTAGTGTTGTCATCCACTGTAGCTGTTATTGAATGAAGACCTGCCGGTACAGTCGAAAAATCATCTGTTTTGAACCAAATGTGCTTAACAATTCCTCCGGGGATCTTAAGTTTTCCATCAGGATCCACCAATCGCAAATACCTTCCGGTTGAAGGAATAGCCCCTATCTTCACTCGTACTGATGATGCTTTACTATCATCTCCCACCATCCCGTATTTTTCAGCAGGAACACCTGCAGTCCCGATATTCCTGATCGTGAGTTCAACTTTGCACTCATTATTAATTTTGATCACCACGATATTTGAAACTACCAGGTCCGGTAACTTTATCCTTGCCAGAGTATTCGTATTTACTTTTACAGGTTTAAGATCAACCTTTTGTTGAGCAGAAAGCAAAGGTACAATAAATAAAAAGCTGACAAATATTATTGTTAGTTTATTCTTCATTTTTCCCCCTGCTATAAAATAAAAGTTTTCACTATAAAATCTCAAAAATTGTTATCATGTTATTTAATATCTGTTAATACTTTGTAGCCGAGGGGATCAAGTACTCTGGAATTTTTGTGATTTGAGAGGATTATAACTCCTACATTTGATGTTTTGTTGAACCCGATGAAGGCGTAGAATCCTCCTGTACCTCCATTGTGGTTTACTGCTTTATCTCCATTCTTAAGGAGATCAGTATACCAGCCATAACCTATCCAGGAGTCGGGGTAAGCATCCCGTTGTTCGGAAATGGCAAGTTCAAATGCATTTTTCATTACAGTATCCTTTCACTAACCATCTCCTCGTAGGTCTGATCTGTTTTCAGAGTAAGAATATACCCGAGGAGTCCGAATCCGGAATTTGAATATCAAGGAATTTCTAAATTCAAAAAATTAATTGATCTGATTTTCTTCAGCTGGATTCAGGGCTTTCAGCCTGAGGTTTTTGTATATTACTATAAGCCAGAGATTTGCAGCAATTATTAGGCCAAGAGTTATTCGGCCCTGATATACATTATAAGGATACAACCTGAATACTTCTAAGATAAGAAACGGGAATCCTATAGATATTGCACTGAGATAGTATGAAGCCCGGAACATTTCTCTGTTCCCGTAAAGAATATGAGCACTCCATCCGATAGATGCAAAAAACACAAAAATAATATTGGTGAAATCAGGAGTACCATTCACAGGGGAAAAGATCAGAATGTAAACAAGTGAGGAAAATATCGAGAAAACAAAAGGGCCTGATACCAGGATCCATCTTCTGATCTTGGGATTTACTCTCAGTTTTCCTTTCATTTGGATATTCTATTTTATCTTAAACTCTTTTTCAATCTTTTCATAGCACTCATCATCAACCTCCAGATAATTACTGAGAAGTTCCTGAGCATATAATTTCCCCTGGGCATCAATATTCACAGATTTTGCTCCTCCACCTCCCAGAGATTCTTCAAGCAAAAAATTAAACGAGAGGATGTTCCTTACCTCATACCTGGTCACCTTTCCACTACAAACCTTTCTGAACATTTCCTTAACCACATCCGGAGTGAGATATTTTTTAAGACAATCATAAATGATCTCATTTTTTGCTATGACACCAATGTTAGAGGTATCTCCTTTATCCCCGGATCGGGCAAGGCAGATATCCTTTAACATGATCCTCTCCCCCTTTCCCGGTATTTCTGAAGATCCGGTTCCTGAGATCATTTCCTTATACTTAAAATTTTTCTTATAATCAGATTCAAATCCTGTTATCGATGATACGTCAGTTTCCGATATCTCATCAGAATCAGTATCGAATATTTTTATCCTGGAAACTATAAGTTCCTTCCTGATCAATGCCGGCCAGTATCCGATCACGGTCCTAGGGTCCGGTCTCCCTCCGGTGACAGCAGCACCGGCAGGTCCTGAAAGAATCAATGTCGAGATCTCTTTCCCGAATTTTATTATTTTGCTTTTATCTCTGTCATAAACACTGAATCTTAAAATGGTTTTATTAAATTCATCACTGTCTCTTTTACATAAAAGTTCGGTCTCTTTCTTTTCAAAATCAATACCCAGTTTTTTCCAGAAAATGTCCCTGAATATCTTCGATTTACTTTTAACATGAAATCCGCCGACCAGAATTGAACCGCTTGCCTTGTAACCCTCCATATAAGAGGCGGATACTTTTAGAAACCTTGTCGAAGGCTCACCTTTTATTCCCCAGATCCTGACCCTGTCATTACCCTCATCCTCAAGATTGATAGAAGTGAAATCTGCAATAACATCCGGGCTCAGATATTCTTCCGGGTCGCTCATTTCATAAAGCAGCTGTTCCTTGACACTGTCCACAGAGACCAGTCCCCCTGTTCCTTTATGTTTTGTTACTATAAATGATCC
>JAGLQR010000004.1 GCA_023136725.1 Candidatus Aminicenantota bacterium | reverse complement strand
CCTTTGTTCTGGTCCGATTCCGCAGCCGGGAATATCACAGGCCTGGCTACTCTTGTCTATCCGGATTTTTTCGGAAATCCTCCGGACAGAACATTCAGAAGCCCTGCAAAAAGCGCTTCCAACTATAATGAACATGCAATATATTTCGGATTGATACCACTATCATTTCTTATATTTGTACTTTTCAGAAAGAGAAATACCATCATAGTAAAAATTCTGGCATTTATTTCTGTATTTTCTCTCGGTATAGCCTGGAGGCTGCCGGTATTCGAAGTATTCAACCATCTTCCGATATTTTCTATTGTTGCCAACGGGAGACTGAAAATATTCTTTGTTTTTATTTCTGTTATCCTTGCCGGGTATGGATATGACGTCTTCAGAAAAAATTTTGATTCCGGAGAATTAAAAACAAGGAATATATTGAAATTTATCATTGTGCCTCTGTCAGCCATATCGCTATTTTTTATTTTTTCAATGATAAAATCTTATCTTCAGCTGACCGGCTATTCACCTTATACTCAGGCGGGGGGAGATATACCATTTTTCAAGTATCTACTTTTCAAAATATTTTCCTCAGATAATACCGGAGTATTAATAACCCTGTTCACTTCTATTTCACTGTTGATAATTGTATTCCTGCTGATAAAGGAAAAAATGGGGATAAAGATATTTGAGATACTAATAGTGATAATTTGTGTTGTTGATCTGACAATACCTGCAATAGGATATAACCCGACAATAAAAAGGTCTGATATTTTACCTTTTCCGGGAGTTTTTTCAGAATTCAGCGGGGAGTATTCTCCTTTCAGGGTAATTGTCGACGATATCATAAAATTGCAGAATTATAATGCTGTCCACAGCGTACATCTAATGGGTGGATATGATCTGCCGGTGTTGAAGAAGTATGGTGATCTTTTCCTGTCACAGAACAAAGGAGATGTGCACAATCATAACTGGAATGAAAATTCAGAACTGATAGATTTTCTGAATGTGAAATACTATTTTAACAAGGGGAACCAAACTCCTGTCAGCAGTAAATATAAACTCATTTTCAACAATCTGAACTATAGGGTATATGAAAATTTGAATGTCTTCCCGAGAGCTTTTATGGTCTATGATTTTGAGGTGATAAATGACAAAAAAGGCTCACTGGAGTATCTTAAGGAGAATGATTTCCGGCTCAGAGATAAAGTTCTGCTCCCGGCACCTCCGGAAGTCCCTTTTAAAAGATATTCATCCTCATCTGATGTACTTAACAATGTCAGCTTCATTTCCTATACAAACGATATTGTTGAACTTGAAGTTAATACTGCCGAGGATGGGATATTGGTTATGAGTGATGTACTGATGCCCGGATGGGTTGCTTTTATTGATGGGATCAACAATGATATCCTGTCTGCTAATTATGCTTTCCGGGGTGTTTTTATTCCAGCCGGTGATCACATCGTAACTTTTAAATACATGCCTTTGTCGCTAACGATCGGGATGATATTGACTTTTGCCGGATTATTTATTGCTGCTATTTTTATTCTCTTCGGGAGAAGAAAAAAACGGGGCTCAAATGACCCTTTTCCCACTTGACAACAGATTGGACACACAGATATAATGGAGTCTGGCAAAAACATCCGGTTTTACAAATTGTCAGACTAGGAGAAATAATGGCCCGGAAAAAAAAGATGCTTGTCGACATACTCCTGCCGGTATATAACGAGGAACATGTTCTGGAAACTAGTGTTGTATCTCTCAGGAAATTCCTTTCCGAAAATGCTAATAATTTTGATTGGGTCATAACTATTGGAGACAATGCGTCTACAGACAAAACCCTTGAAGTTGCAAAGGATTTAGAAAAAAAATATAAAGATGTAACGGTTACCCATCTTCCTCTGAAAGGACGTGGCAGAATGGTTAAATATGCCTGGAAAAAGAGTGAAGCTGATATCCTTACATATATGGATATTGACCTCTCAACGGATCTTAATGCATTTATTCCTATGGTTGAAGCCATTATGGAGGACTATCATATTGCTATAGGATCAAGACAATTCAAGGGTGCTAATGTAGACAGAAGCATAAAGAGGGAGATTATTTCACGCGGATATATTAAAGTTTTAAAGCTTCTCCTTGGTTTCCCTTACACTGATGCCCAATGCGGATTCAAGGCTGTATCAAAAAAAGTTGTCACCGACCTTTTTGATCATATTATTGATGATGAATGGTTTTTTGATACTGAACTTTTATATATTGGATTTAAGGAAGGGTATAAAGTTAAAGAGATCCCTGTAAGATGGATAGAGGATCGTGATTCGCGGGTCAAGATCATCAGAACTGCCTGGCTTGATATAAAAGGTGTATTCAGGATGATGGGCTATAAGAAAAAGAATATTTTATGAAATCCTCGATCCTAATAACCGGAGCCTCCGGATTTGTCGGAAAAACACTGATCGGAAAACTTGAGCTTTCAGAATTCAATAAAGTATATTTACTTGTACCAGAACAGGATGTACCGGATGCTTTAAAAAAACTCGGCAAAAATGTTGTTATTCTGCATGGTGATATTACCGATCCGGAAGTTCATAAGATCATACCGGATAATATAAATATACTATTGCACATGGCAGCCATAACAGGAAAGGCTGCAAAAGCCGAGTATGAAAAAGTAAATTTCGAAGCCTTTAAGGATATTGTAATATCCGGAAAACAAAAGGGATTGGAAAAAGTTCTTTTTATAAGTACTATCGCAGTGAAATTTTCTAAAAGAAACAGGTATTTTTATTCTTTTTCAAAAGAAAAAGCAGAACAATTTCTTGATGGATCAGGGATGGAATATTCGATATTAAGGCCGACAATGATCCTCGGTTCCGGGTCACCTGTTTTTAAGGGATTTTCAATGTTTGCAGGGTTGCCTCTGATACCCCTTTTCGGTGGAGGGAAGGCCATTGTCCAACCAGTTCATTTAGATGATGTATGCAGCACAATAATTCAAATTCTTACGAAATCTATATTTAAGGGTGATACTTATGATATCGGAGGCCCTGATAAACTTTCCATTAGAGAATTTCTGAAGAAAATATCTGAATTGAAAGGGAAACGTCCGAAATTTCTTTCCATTCCGATGTGGATCCCGGTTTCAATTATATCTGTCCTTGATCGGATAATATATTCATTTCTTCCCCTGACACTGGGACAGCTTGCCACATTCAGAAATGACAGTGTGGCTGAAGATAATATTATTCTTAAGGAATTGAGCGGAGGGTTCTCGGACATAAATGCAATGATAAAAGATTCTGTTCAAGGTGAACTTGATGGGCAGAAATATTACCGGGCTGTCAGGGAATGCCGTGTTTTCACAAAATATCTTATCGGGAAAAAGTCAACTGCATATAATGAAAAGAAATATGTTGAATTCCTTTCCAAAACAGATACTACACATTTGAACGGATTTGATAAATTCCTTTCAGGATTAGCGGTGAAATCACCTCTATTTACAAAGATCTGTGATGCTTATTCCCGTTTCTTTTTTCAACATTCTTTACTAAGGAAAAAACTTGGAACATTGTTCGCAATTCTTGAAACCTCACCTGTGACATACAGGTATATTGATGATATAGGGTCAAAAAATATATTTACAATCCTGATAAATCTAGGCTTCCGCGGTGCCTGGTTTGCATTCCATCTTTTTGTTTCCATCCTGTTCTTTTTACCTCTTCAGATCCTTACAGGGAGAGGTGGAAATAAGCAGCAGAAGGGGGAAGGACGTGAGTAAGATTACTGTTATTGGTTCCGGCCCCAGTGGAGTTCATTTTGCACTTTCCTTACTGAAAAAGGGTCATTTAGTGGAAATGATAGATGTTGGTTTCTCCGGAGAAACTCCTGTAAATCCGAATGACAGTTTTAATGAATTAAAAGAAAATCTGGAAGATCCGGTGAAATATTTTCTGGGTGAGAATTTTGAAGCAGTAGTGGGAACAGATTCCGCAAGTGTTTACGAATTCCCTCCCCACAAGCAATATATATTTAAAAATCCTGAAGGCTATGATGTTGAACTTCACGGATTTGAGCCTCATCTCTCTTTTGCAAGAGGAGGACTTGCCGAAGCCTGGACCGGCGGTTCATATGCTTTTAATGATACTGATCTGGAAGATTTTCCTTTCGGCTATTCGGAAATTGAACCTTTCTATAATGAGATATCTGAAAGGATAGGGCTTATTGGTGTCGATGATGACCTTTCAAGGTTCTTCCCTTATCATAAGAACCTTCTGCCTCCACTTGACCTGGATGAGCATTCTCAGTCGTTGTTTAACATTTATGAAAAAAAGAAGGATAAACTAAACAAAAATCTCGGAATGTATCTTGGCAGGTCCAGGATCGCGACTTTAAGTAAGGATCAGGGTTCCAGAAAAAAATGTGATTATTCAGGAAGGTGTCAATGGGGATGTCCGTCTGATTCTCTTTATGTTCCTACCATTACACTTAATGAATGTCTCAATTATAAGAATTTTAAATATATTTCCGGAATACTCATTAAACATTTTGATTATGACAATAATAACAGAATAACTGCAGTCATCGGATTTGATGTTGCAAAGAAGACAGAAAAAGTGTTTAAAGTTGAAACTCTGGCACTCGCTGCAGGTACGATCGGATCCTCCAGAATATTTCTTGATTCATTCCTGAGAAAAGAGGGAAAGATCATTAAATTGGCAGGACTCATGGATAACAGGCAGATACTTGCTCCTTTCATCAACCTGAAAATGATCGGGAAACAATTTAATCCGGATAGTTATCAGTATCACCAACTAGCTGTCGGCATTGATACTGATGATCCCAAAAGCTATATCCATGGCCAGATAACTACACTTAAGACCGGGATGATGCAGCCTCCTTTCCAGTCGATGCCGCTCGATTTTAAGACAGGAATATTTCTTGGCAGGCATTTACACTCTTCTTTTGGAGTAGTTAATATAAATCTTTGCGACACTCGCAGAGATGATAATTATCTTACACTATCTCAAAATAATGAAGGTGGATCGAAACTTGTGATAAATTATAAACCGCCGGAAGGTGAAGATAAAACAATAAAATTTTCTTTGAAGAAAATGGGGAAATTTTTTGGGAAGTTAGGGGCCGTCATACCGATGTTCCAGGTTCAATTGCGGCCGATGGGGGCAAGTGTTCATTATTCAGGGACAATACCTATGTCAGGGAGTGGGAATCCACTTACTGTTTCACCGAATTGCAAAAGTAATGATTTTAGTAATCTGTATATAGTTGACGGATCAACATTTCCATTCCTTCCGTCAAAAAATCTAACATTTACGTTAATGGCAAATGCAGTAAGAATTGCTGATGCGGAGTTTTAATTAGAGAGGAAAAAGATGAAGAAAAATGTATTTATTGTATTACTGATAGTAATATTTACACTTCTGCCTTTAAATGGAGAAGATGCTTCAAATATGAAATCATTCGGGGTCAAAACTATAAAGGTAAAAAGTACAGATATTACCACTATTTTTAATCTTTCCGGAAAAGTGGTGGTAAACAGGGAATTTGTAATTAAATCTCCGAATGCAGGTGTTATTGCCCGGGTTCATGTCATAGATGGCGAGTGGGTAACAAAAGGGGAGAAGATAATTACTTTTAATAAAGAACAGATAAATAAGGTGATTAAACAAAATCTCAATGATATAAAGAAATGGGAGAAAATTCTCAAGCAGAGGCAGAACTGGAAGGTTCGTGAGAAGAGTGCAGAGGATAATGCTAAAAAAAATATAAAAGATCATAAAGCTGATTTAGAAATAAATCGTGAATTTCTTAAAAACCCTGTAGTCAAGACAGGTGGAGAAGGAAAAGTTCTCCGGATCAAATCAAAAGGGGACAAGGTAAGCATTGGTTCAGAACTTGCAGTAATAGTTGATGATTATGTGATGAAGATTAAAATTTCTTCTGATAATGAAGCTTACTTCTTCAAAGGAATGAGGCTGGATGTAGAATTCCCCGGTGGAAATTTTAAAAAGACCGGAAGAGTTGGAAATGATGGTAATGATATGACGATTTTTGTCAGCAATAGCGATCTGAAGATCAGATCGGGAATGAGAGCTGTTTTTTCAGTAAAAAAAAAGTCTAAAAATGTAATTCTTATAAAAAAAAGAGATTTCAATATTGATGTTTACAACAGGCCGTTTGTCTATATTTCGGATGGAAAAAAAGCTGTTAAAAGGAATATTAAAATAGAGAAATTCAAAGAAGCCGGATTCCTTGTTACTTCAGGCTTGAAAGATGGTGAAATGCTTGTTTCACCGATTGTCGATACCGATGTACATGAATTTCTTATAAGTAAGCACAAGGAGATTTCCGCGGATACAATTGTGAGGGATCGCCCGGTTAAGAAAAAACCCAGGGTCAGAAAAGAGAATTTCTCACTTGGCAAAAAGATGGAGTATGTTATATCGGCTGGAATATCATTTATGAAGCCTGAGACTCTGATGATAAAAAACTCCGGTATTAATACATCGGTTTCGCGGTATGCTGATATTTTCGGGCTCACACATAGTTCGACCGGTGAGTTTAAAGAGAACTTGACAGGAATTCCTCTAAATCTAATGGTAAATTATAAATTGTCTGACGGGTTGTATCTGAAGTTCGGAGGAGAGTATTCAACAATAAGTAATTCATCTTCGAAGATATATTCTGTTTCCTGGCCAGGGACAAAAGAAACTCTGGATTTTTCTCTGACAAATTCAATTACCAACATTATGCCTTTTGTCGGAATAGAAAAAAGATTCTCTTCCTTTGGGATATATGCAATCCTTGGGTTAAACCTGACAAGCTTCAATCATACGAATACTATGAACATAAGTGACAATTCAGGCAGCATGGAAAGTGTTGAGGAAATAAAAGCCAGTGGAACGGGGATAGGAATAAATATCGGTGCAAAGTATATGATCAAATTCAAGGATAAATTCGGGATTTTCATCAAACTTGAATATGCTCTACATACGATTAGTTCTTTCTCCGGTGATAAGACAACGACAGTTTCAGATTCATGGGGTGGGGGTTATTCTACTACTGAATCAGGAAGTATCTATCTATATGACCTGGATCCATATGGCAATGGAGGATTCGGGTGGTGGGATCTTCACAATGCATCACCTTCGGGAAATGATGTTAGTGATGTTAGTGACTTTACCATGAATCTGTCACGGATAAGGTTTCTTGTCGGATTTTCTTTCTGACCCGTATTATTTTTTAAGGATAAGGTTTGTTTTTAATCTGCCCCCTTTCCCTGTTTTGTCATAAACATCAATAATTATACTGTCATAGATAAGGAGATGATCCTTTAGCCTGATCTTTACCTCTCTTGAAAAATTTATTATTTTGAATGATTTAAAAACCGATACATAGGGTTTGGCGCTCCCTTTAATAATGAGATAGGAATTATCAAAAAGGGATGAAGAATAATTTACTCTGAAAGGTTTCTCCTGTTTTAAAGGTTTAATTTTTCTGAAGATACCGGCTGAATATAAAGCGGATTGTGCCAGTATATTTGAAAAATCAATATCTTCACTTGTCCACTTCCTTTGCGGATTTACTTCTAACATTGAGATATCTGTATTTTCAGGAAGAAAAGAGTGATTAAAAGCTTTAATTGCTTCACCCATTATCCGATAAATACCGAAATTAATCTTGACAGGTTTTTCCCCGGATGAACGTTTCAACCAGAGCTTATACATAAGATTTCGGCTAATTCCATTTCCATCCCGGAGAAATGTTATGGTTCCTATCGTTCTTTTAAATATGAAATTGTTCCAATAGTATTTCCTGATAAATTTTGAATATTCCGGGGCTCTTTGCGGGAAGCCATTTTTAAGCATGGTGGATTTTGATTTGCCTCTGGTTTTGTTATTATCTGCTGTTAAAACTGCAAGTGATCTGCCGGAGAATCCAAGTGTTCTCATCATAAATCCGGTTTTCTCAACTCCGGTGAGTTTGAAAAGAGTATTCCCCTTGTCATCAGGTGTAGCAGAAAACAGAAGTGAGGCATCAGCAGTATAAAAAACTCTATAGGGAAATATTATTAGTATTCTCCCTTTTGCATCTCCGGTTATCTTGTATGAGAACTCATATGTATCTCCCGCTAAGGTTACAGGACTTGAAAATATTATCAAGGTGATAAGAATAATAAACAAAATTTTCATTGTAAATCAATTAGTATTGATTCCTAAGGTGTTTCTCAGAAGAATTCCTACAAAAAATGAGATAAGGGAAACCGTAGAACATATTATTATCATCTCAAGAAAAGATCTTCTGAAACTGACTTCTTTGACTACAGAAACGAACAGGTTAAAAATAAGAATGATCATAAAAACACTGACCAGAGTGAAGATAAATGCGGTAATATAGTTGGCAAAGATAAAATATGGCGAGACCAGAAAGAAGACCACAATAAGATAGGCGATGCCTGTATAAAAAGCAGATCTGAGTGGATTCAATCCTTCTTCGGCTTTTGTTGAAAGGTATTCTGAACTGGCCATTGATAATGCTGCAGCGATCCCTGTAATAAGTCCTGCAACCCCCACTTGTGTGACATTTTTGAGAGCAAAAGTAAATCCGACAAGTGCTCCTGTGAGTTCTACAAGTGCATCATTCAGCCCTAATACCATAGAACCGATATGTCTTACAATCTCTTCATCAAAGGATTGTATGAGGGTTTTTTCATGTTCCTCTTCATCGTATATTATAGAACGCGTTTCAGGAATTTTATCGAGAAGTACCTCATAGTTTTTTTTTGCTTTCTCCTCTCCCCGCTCCATAAGTTTGATTGCAAAAGTTTTTCCCAGAATTTTCGAATACATCAGATATCTGAATATCATCCATTTGTCAGGCTGTATATCTATCCCCGAATATTTTTTAAGGATTTCATAATGTCCAAGTTCATCATCAGATATCCTTAGTAGAACCTTTTTGTTCTCCCCGCTGGTTTTTTCAGCTAATTTCCTGTATATAATATGTTCCGTTATCTCGTATTTCTGAAAAGTTAATATGATTTTTTTTATTTCAATATCCATTTTGAGTTCTCCGGTTCAAGAACCGGATTTAATTTTACCACCATTCAATTAGATTTAAAACATCGGGTAATATAGTTTTATCTGCCTCATCATTTCAGGTCGTGTTTCTTTATTTATTCAAACTGTTCTGCTATAATTAATCCGTTTCTCAGCATTGGATGAGATATACATTATTTAGGAGGCCAGGATTGAAGATATTTATGGATACGGCAAATCTTGATGAGTTAAAAAAGAGTGTTGAATACGGTGTGGTTGATGGTGTTACAACCAATCCTTCATTAATTGCGAAAGAGAACCTGGGATTTATTCCTCTTATAAAAGAGATCACAACCCTGATACCCGGTCCGGTTTCTGTTGAATTGACAGCGATGGATTTTAAAGGAATGATGGATCAGGCTGTAGAATATGCAGGGATTGCTGAAAATGTAGTTATTAAAGTTCCTATTAATCTTGAAGGTTTGAAGGTTGTAAAAAAACTTTCGGAGATGAAGATCAGGACAAATGTTACTCTCATATTTTCCTCTTCGCAGGCACTTCTTGCTGCTAAGGCCGGTGCATCTTTCGTGTCTCCTTTTGTAGGCCGTATTGATGATATTTCCGGGGATGGAATGGAACTGGTGGAGGATATTGCAAACATCTATGATGTTTACAGCTTCCCGACAGAAATAATTGTCGCATCAGTGAGACATCCTCTTCATTTCCTCGAATCAGCACGGATTGGTGCAGATATTGCAACTATCCCATTCTCGACTTTGTCGAAACTTTTAAATCACCCTCTTACAGATGCCGGAATGGAAAAGTTTCTGAAGGATTGGGAAAAAGTTAAAAATTAAAGAAGAGTGAAGAAAAGAAAGAAAGCTATAATCGGTTTTTTTTTGTACTTTTCCTGATTACTCTAGCCTATTTTTTTCTCAAAGGCTATATAGTAGACAAAATAAACAAGCAATTCCCTGACAGTGTTAATTTCAACAATGTTACGATCTCTTTTTTCCCTCCTTCCGTAGGAATAAAAGATATCAAAGGTCTTGTCCTCAGTTCAAATAATCTGGTATCTTTTAGTAAGGTTAATGCGGATATACCTATATCTTCACTTCTTTCCGGCGAAAGGAAGATAAATCTTACAATTGAGAATCCCCTAATAGAGATTAATGAGAACTTATCTTTGTTATCCGGGTCCGGAGTCAGTACTAATACTAAATTTACAATAAATAAGATCAATCTGAAAGATGGAGAGTTCCATTATGTAAGTGAAAAATTGTCTGTAACATTGCTTGATTTTGATGTTTTTTCCTATAGTAAAGGTGAAAATATCTCTTTCCGTATTATCTCACCCCATATGAAGATCATTTTTCCGTTGAGTGGTGGGGAAGTAAAACTTGAAGGTGATCTTGAAAGTGAATTTATTAACAAGAAGAAGGTTTTTAAGATCAGTAAATTCAGATGGGGAACTGAAGATTTTATAGTAACTGGTAATGGGAATATTTATAAGAGTGGCAATCTTGCACTTCATATCTTTACTGATGGGAATTTTGAGAATTTACTATATCCTATCCTGAAAGACCTTACTGCAAAAGGGGAAGTAAAAGGAAGTGCTACAATTGTGAAAGATACCGGAGGGCGAATCCTTATCAATGGAAATTTTAGCGCTCCTGAGATCAGAATAAAAGATGAAAAATTCTATCAGTTTCGTGGAAATGTCAAATGGAACAACCGTACAGAGAAAATAAAATTAAGCTCAACTGTTTTTGCTGACGGGCTTCTCAGCAAACTAAATGTTGATTCAAAAAAACTTCTTACAAAAATTGATATTTCAAATGCAAGTGCTGCCAAACTTGGGAAAGCCATTGATATTTATGAAAATATCCCAATGGGCGGAATAGTTAAAAATTGTAACCTGGAAATAAGCAGAGGTTATATGAAAGGCTCAATATCTGTTGAAAAGGACGTGATCCATGAGGATGAATTCAATGTGGACGGAAATTTTGACATTGAATATCATTCAAAAGAAAAGTGGATTAAGTTCAGAACAACAGACACCATTTCCGAGTTCGGTTCTGTAAATTATTTAAATGGATTTGTAGACAAGAAAAGAAAAATCATGAAAATTGACATGAGCAGTTCTATCAGGGAAATGGGTGGAGCTGATAAGTATCTTAAAAAATATGTAGATATGGATCTTTCTCAATGGGGTTTGAAAAAGGGATCGGGAAACCTCAAAATGAATTTTTCACAAAATGGGAAACTAATTAAAATAAAGAGCAGCCTTTCAGTAAGAGACCTGATATCCAACGGTGCTCCACTTGATGGTATTTCGGTGGAAGTACGGACATTGAACCGGAGAACTAATGTTGATCTTGTAATAAATGACAAAGATTTGAAGGGGAAAGCTTTCATAGCATATGAAGCTGGAAATCTGGATATTGATTTCAAAAATGTAGTAGGTGAATCTTCAAAGATGTTCAAGATTCTGGAGCAGGATGTAAATCTTAAAGGTGTCATTAGAGGGAATTTTAAATATCATTCAGAAACGGGGATGAAAGATCCCCTTATTACAGGCAATTATATAGCCCGTTCTCTGAATTTTTATGATTTTATATTTAAGAATGTCAATGGTGAGCTTGAGGTTCTTGATCATATCTTTCTAAAGAATCTGAAATTTGAGTATCATAATGGTAAGGGGCAATCAGATATTCTGGTCAATTACGAAAAAGATTATTATAAGATCAATGGAGAAATTAATTCGATCGATATTAATGAAATAAATAAAGGCTTCAAAGGGAAAGGCAATCTTCAGTTTTCCGGTGAAGGAACATTTAATAAAGACCCTTTAAGGATCAAATATGATTCTCCTGCCATAACTTTTTACTCAGGTAGGCCCTTTTCAGTTAAAGGTGAAGGAAATATAATGACCGATTTTTCAGAATTTGTCATTTCTGCTCCGGGTATCCTTCGGAATAAAACAATAGATTCACCATTCACTTTTATTTTCAGACTTGAAAATGATAAATATCTTGGATCTTTTGATATTGAGTTAAAAGATATCAATGTGGTAATGCCATGGGAGAACAACAAAGGCATAATGCATCTAAGTAGTGAAATAGTCAGTGATGAGAATGATAATATCCATTTCCGGGGAGTTGCAGATCTCAATGGAGAATTTATTTCATTCCCGGGGTTTCCCCACACACTGGATGAATTCAAGGGGTCATTATTCTTCAGAGACCTTGATTTCAGAATTAGATCTTTCTCCGGAAAAATGGGAGGAGGGGATGTTACCGGTAACGGGAAACTGAAAGTTGAGAATAATGAATTGCAGGATCTGCTTATAACATTTAACGGAAAGAATATGTTTCTTTTCCCGATGGAGCGGGCAAATTTCAGGATGAATGCCAATTTGAACATTCAGAAGAAAAAGGACAAATATGTGCTTGGAGGTGCGATTAACTTCCTCTCTCTCTTATGGGAAAGAGAAATTGATGAGGGGATGTCATTTTATGCCGGAACCGGAAGCAGTGATATAAAACAGTCAACATTTCTTGATAATCTTGAATTTGATTTATCGATGCGTGGGAAAGATGACATAAATGTAAGAAACTCTTTCATAAGTGGAAAAGGTGATGTTGATCTTCATCTTACCGGCAACAGTGATTTCCCGGTCCTTTCCGGATCAATAAGCAGCAGGGAGGGTGCTGTGCATATATCAGGAAGGGATTTTAATCTTGTTAAAGCCAGGCTTGTGTTTAATAATAAAGTGAGGATTAATCCTATTATAAGGATCGAGGCAGAAACATTCATAAAGAGTTATAGAATAAAATTTCTGATCTCCGGACTTTCTTCAGGTGTGAGGCCTGAATTTATTTCATCACCTCCTCTTCCCCAGCAGGATATAATTGCTCTGATCTCATTAGGTGAACTTTTCCAAAGATCCTCTTCAATAAATATAAGTTCAGAAGTGGGAACAACCGGACTTGTAACAACTGCGCTTACTGATCAGATCCAGAAGAGAGTTAAAAAATTATTTGGAATTGATATGTTAAAACTGGATCCGGATCCGACAAGATCCTCTCTCGAAGGCATATCACGGCTGACAATCGGAAAATCAATTTCAAAAGATTTTCTGATTGTCTATTCAACCGATATCTCAAGGGCAACCAGAGATGTATATTTTTTCCAGTATCAGATCACTCCTACTATTTCCGTGATCGGGAAGAGAAATGAAGAGGGGAGACTTAGTATGGATATAAGATTCAGGAAGAGGTATTAGCATATGGGATCATTTATGAAAATCCATTCATGCAAAGTATCTCTTATAGTCTTTTTCCTGTTTAGCATCATTTCACCCGGATTGAATTTATTCTCATCTGTCTATAGTTCAATGAAGGTTTATAATGTAGAATTCCGGTTTGCTGATAGCGGAGGAAAGATTAACACTGACAGCCTCCGTTCATTGGTAGAAATTATTCCGGGTAAGTATTACAACCAGAAAAGAATAAGAAATTCTCTTCAGAATTTATATAACGTCGGATATTTTTCAGATATAGAAGCAAAAGTCGTTGTCTTATCAAAAGAATTAGTCAAGGTCATTTTTAAACTTCGCAGCAGGCCTAAAATATACAAAATAGCAGTCAACTACGTTTCGGGAATAGGTTCCGGAGATCTTAGAAAGGCAATTCATTCGATAAGAAAAAATGTATTTCTTGATAGAGAAGGGGTTCTTAAATCAGTAGAAGAGATAAGGGCTTTTATGAACAGCAGGGGATTTTTCAACCCGGTTATCAGGCATACAATTAAGGTCAATGGACTCAAAGCTATGGTATCTTTCGATATCGAAAAAGGCGAAGTGACAAAACTTAACAGGATCTTTGTAAAAGGTGATGATAAGGGGATTTTAAAAAAAGAGAATGAAATATTCAAACTTAATAATTATATTCCCCATGTTTTCTCTGAAAATATGATGAAGATCGAAAGAGAACTTAAGGATATCGGATATTTTTTCCCGCAGATCAAAGTAAAGGAGGTATTTTTAAATAAATTTAAAACTTTGGCTAATGTTTATCTGGAACTGAACCCGGGTTTCAAGTATACAATCAATATAATTGGAATTAAGAAAAAATTTAGTTTTGTGACAGATATATGGAGGAAAAAGGTATTTGAAAAATGGGCTGAAAGGGAAAGCAGAGCAAGGATCAAAGTATATCTCAGGAATAGCGGATTTCTCAATGCGGAAGTCAACTCTGAAATCAAGACTGAAAAGGACGAAAAATTTATTATTTTTAATGTAAAGAAAAATGAACGGTTTGTTTTGGGAAAGATAGCTTTTGAAGGGAACAGACTGATATCTTCAAAAACCCTTCGAGACGTTATAACTGTTGATGATCTTATCTTTAACAGGATCTTTCATCTGAGGATAAACTCTATCAGAGTGGATTCTGAGGTTCTTAAATGGTTTTACTATTATAAAGGTTTTCCGTTCGTGAAGATCAGAACCGCACTCGAATTTAAAAAAAGAACAGTTAACCTGAAATATCTGATAAATGAAGGGGAGAGGTTTATTGTTGATTCAGTTTTATTCAAAGGAAATGAACTTGTAAAAACCTCCATACTAAATCCCATATTGAAAACCAGGTCTTCTGATCCTTTTGTCCAGAGAAAACTTAATGAGGATCTGGAGGAGCTTCGGAGCTACTACTATAGAAGAGGATTTGAAAATATAAAAATTGATATGGAAGTAACTCCCGGGAAGAAAAAATCAATATTAATTAATATAGATGAGGGAAACCAATTTAAATTCGGTAAACTGATAATAATAGGTGCGTCCCGTGATCAGACCAGATTGTTAAAAAAACTATTCCCATTGAAAAGCGGAGAGGATTTTAACAGAATGAAAATTGAAAGTTTTAAAAATGAGATAGATAGAAGTTCAATTTTCAGTGAGATAAAAATCCAGAAAATTTTAAATAACAAAATTTTTAATATTCTCCTTGCAACTGAACAAAATACAAGTAAATATCTCGGTTTCGGAATAGGATATGAAGAGAGGACAGGGATAAGGTTCACTTTTGAATATCAGAAGAAAAATTTTCTTAGAACATATTCAACTTTTTCTGCCCTGGTTCAAGTCGGACTTAAAGAAAGAAGGGGGGAGATAAGCTATGAGACCCCATATATATTTGGAACTAAAATAAGTTCTTCTCTTAAAATATGGGAAGAGAATGAACTTTACAGGAGTTATAAATTCAACAGATATGGAGTATCCGAGTCTCTGGTAAAGAAGCTTACAAATGATTCATATATTCTGTCATCTTTAAGCTGGTACCGGACAAAGTTACTTGACCTTAATGTTTCAAGTGGGGGAATAGATGTAGTTGATGTCCCTTATGATATAACAGCACTGAACTTCTCTTTTGTTAAGGATAAAAGGGATGATCCCTTTCTGCCGACTAAAGGGAGTTTTTTCTCAACTGATATAAAATATGCTATGCCTCTTTTACAGAGTGATTTCTCCTTCTTAAGGTTCAGATGGGGTTATCAGGTGAATACAAGGTTTCTTAAAAATGGAATTTTTTCATTTTCGGTCAGAAATGGTTTTGCAACTGACGATGTGCCGATTACTGAAAGATTCTTTGGAGGTGGCTCCAGTACTTTCAGAGGTACCAGGAATGATAAACTTGGATCACTAGATAGTGAAACAGGTGAACCATATGGTGGAAATGCACTGTTATTATTTAATTTAGAAGCTACTTTCCCTCTATATCTTTTTCCTGTTCAAGATCTTTATTATGCTGTTTTTGCCGATTTTGGTAATATTTACAGATATGCAGATGAGATCAGTATTGGTAACATTCAGAAAGCAATAGGAGTCGGTTTAAGAATAAAATCTGCAATAGGCCTTCTTAGCTTTGATATTGCATATAATATCGAAAGAAGGGAAAGTGTAAGCCCGATTGCATTACATATAGGAATAGGAAATGTTTTTTAAACTAATTGTTTCTTTACTGCTTATGATCCAGCCGGCAGAGATAGTTGTTGATAAAATCGCGGCAGTTGTTAATACAGAGATTATTACGGTATCAGATATAGACAAATCGTTGCTTCTTTATTCCCCCGCAGGAAGTTCGGGTGGTGATGAAGGAGACCTTTATCTCAAGGAGTTGAATAAACTTATAAATTATAAGGTTGTTTCCCTTGAATATAAAGATCAGTTTGAACTTACCGAAGAAGATTTTGAGAATGTTCAGAGATCGATAATAGAAAGATATGGGTCTATGGATGATACAAAAAGAATACTGGAAAAGTTTGATATGGATTTAAAAGACCTCAGGCTATTTCTGACAGAAAAGATTTTCTATGAAAAAGTGATCGAAGATAAGTTTAAGCTGGGTGTTGTCATTGAATTTTCTGATATAGAAGAATTTTATAAAAATGATTATCTCCCTTCAAGGAAGAAGTTGGGGATCGAACCAAAATCAATCATTGAAATGACTCCTGTTATAGAGAACTTTTTAAGGGGAAAAAAGGTTCGGAAAGAATTATCACAATGGCTGGCAGGGATTAAAGCCTCCTATTCGATTAAAAATATACTTTCAGATGAAAGAGAACGAGATGAAGAAAAGACAAACTGATTCATTTAATGTTCCTGAAAATGCTCTATGTCCTTTCTGCGGATCAGCAAACATTCTCCCTTTCGAAGATGATTCCGGTACCGATAGTGATCTGCCTGTTTTTATAATCATTTTGACTGCCTTGATAGTTGTGGCACTCTATCTGGCTTTTGTTGTTGCCTCTTATATGTATTTTCCTGTAGTAGTTTTCATTGCAATTATAATCTCTACCAGGGTTATTAACAGACAGGAGAAGAAACCTCAGAGGAAAATACTATCTATTGACAGGGATTTTATTTGTCTCAGCTGCAATAGCAACTTCAACAGAGCTGATTCGGTTTAATCACTCAGGCAGGATTTTGCTGACAACTTTACCGTCCTGGACAGAAAAAGTAAGTTCAACCTTTTTTTCCAATTTTCGTATTAACTGAAATGTGATTTTCTCACCCTTTAGTTTGTTCGATAGTTTTACTCCGGCAAAAACAGCCATCTTCTTGTAATCTATCATTGATCTGCTGTTTGGGTCCGGATCATAGAATATTTTAACTGAATTTATCTCAGGGATAGATTCCACATCTGTTATCCCTTCAATTTTATTGATGTAACTCAGGGTGTTTTTGTAAAGTTCAGTCTTATCACTAATAGAATCGGTCCCAATAGATGTGATGAATAGGGTCACAAACAATATTAAGAGTCCACTGGAGACGGCCCATATCATTTTATTTGATTTTTCGGGGTTTATCCTCCGGTTCAGCCTTTTCTTGTTTTTTCTCATTTTATGTTTTTATCAGGGAACTTCTACATTATCAAATATTTCTGTAATGATGTCATCACTGGTCATTTCTTCCGCCTCTGCTTCATAACTAAGAATTATTCTATGCCTAAGTACATCCCTTCCTATGGTTTTTATATCCTCGGGAGTAACATATCCTCTCCCTCTTATAAAAGCAAATGCCTTTGAAGTGTCTGCCAGGAAAATTGAAGCTCTGGGAGATGCACCAAATTGAATGAAGTTTTTCAGGTTTTTAATTCCGCTCTCTTCAGGGAATCTTGTTGCAAAAATAATATTAAGAATATATTCCTTGATCCTGTCATCGATATATACCATCTTATAAGCTTTGTTAAGTTTGAGGATATCTTCTTTTGTTCCGACTTTTTCAGCTTTTGGAGAATTCCCTGAACTGAATCTGTCAATTATTGCACTCTCCTCTTCTTTTCCTGGGTAGGTTATCAATACTTTTAAAAGAAACCTGTCAATCTGTGCTTCAGGAAGTGGATATGTCCCTTCCTGCTCGATCGGGTTTTGGGTTGCCATCACCATAAACGGGGCTTCAATTTTATGTGTATTGTCACCAATAGTAACCTGGAGCTCCTGCATTGATTCAAGAAGAGCGCTCTGTACTTTGGCCGGAGCTCTGTTAATTTCATCGGCAAGCAGGAGATTTGTGAAAATCGGTCCTTTTCGAGTCAGAAATTCCGAAGTCTTCGGATTGAATATCATAGTTCCGGTAAGATCTGCAGGGAGAAGATCGGGAGTGAACTGGATCCTTGAGAAATTCAGATCAAGTACTTCTCCGAGTGTTTTAACTGCAAGTGTTTTCGCGAGGCCGGGAACTCCCTCAAGGAGCAGGTGCCCGGATGTTATCAAAGCGATCATAATCCTTTCCAGCAAATTCTTCTGTCCGACAATGACCTTTTCCATTTCCGAGATTATCTTACCGGTAATTGCACTCTCTTCCTTTATCTTTTCATTTATGAATGTCATATCATTGTTCATTTTGATCACCTCTCTATTCTAATCCAGTAGTCTCTGATCCAGCCCTTTGATGTAATATGATTTAGCCATCTCAAAAATTCGGCTTCTGATTCTGTCTCCTATACGATCTTGAAGAGTGTCTGAACCATCACTGGTTTCATCCTTATAATTAGTTGCAAAAATTGTTGTTTTCTGCCGATTATATCTAAAGTTAATAACATTATAAATTTTATCGAGTACCCATTGGTTAGGCTTGGTTGCTGCAAATTCATCCCAAAGGAGAATGTCAGCCTGCTTTAATTTATAGATTAAAGCATCAACAGCTGCATAATTTCTTGGATATTGTGATAGTCCCGTTGTCAATTCACTGACAAAATCATTCCAGTCAATATAAAATATGATTAATTTGGGGTGTTTTCTATGCAATTCAGTCACCATTATAGAAAGTAGGTGGGTTTTTCCCAATCCTGTGCCACCGTGTAGAATAATCCCTTTGCCTACTGGATATGCATCAATAAATTTTTTGATTTTTGTAATGACTTCTTTCAGAGTAGAGTCAATATCTTTTTCCCCGAAAGTGCGTAACATGTATCCCGCGAATTTATTGGGTACATTGGATGAAATACATTTTATCCTAAGGTCAGAGGTCTTCTGACACTTACATTTCCTGAGGGATTCTTTACCATCTTTTATAGTTTTTTCCCATCCGGAATCGTCACAAATTGTACATTTTACTTTTGTCAATTCAGCACTCCATAGACTCCTTGTTTCAGCAGCATTTTTTTTAATTTTATAAGGGCTCTTGATTCTATTCTACGAATCCCTTCAGGGCTCATTTTCATTTTCTTTGCAATTTCCCTTAGACGCATCGGGTCATCCTTCTTAAACCCGAATCTGAATTTTATAACCATCGCCTCTTTCTCGGTAAGTTC
>JAGLQR010000399.1 GCA_023136725.1 Candidatus Aminicenantota bacterium | reverse complement strand
TTCTTCTCTTCTAACATTGAAGAAACAATAATGCTCCATTGCAAGTGGTTGAGAGATTACGGGATCGACGGAGTTTTTGTTCAGAGGTTCACATCAAATCTGCCAAGTCCGGATCATCTCGCAAGAATGGATAATGTTCTCAAATATTTTATCAAGGGCGGGGAAAGATACCGAGTCAAAGTCGGGATCATGTATGACATAACAGGAACTTTAATAACAGAGATATCCAGACTGGTAATCAGTGACTGGATCCATATCGTACGCGATCTTGAAATAACTTCAAGCCCTGCATATCAATTTCACCCGGATCGAAAGGGTAAAGAACTCCCTGTTGTAGGAATATGGGGCTTCGGATTTGTCGGGGAAGGCGTAAGAGGACAGGCAATACTAATCAACGACTTCTTCAAAAATACCAAAGAGACAGACCTTCATGCAACGACCCTGGGAGGTGTTCCCGCTTACTGGAGATCACTGGACAGAGATTCCAAGCCTCAGTATAAAGAAATTTATGAAAGCTTCGACATCATAAGTCCCTGGACCGTGGGGCGTTTTTCAAATAGTGATAATATTTCAAACTGGACTGATGTAATAAGGGATGACCTGAAATTGACCGGGAAGAGAGGGCAGGACTATATGGCGGTCAGTTTCCCTGGATTTTCAGCCTCAAATCTTGTAAGGAATGGAAATATATCTGCTCTGAAAAAAAGAAGAGCAGGAATCCTCTATAAAGATTTAATTGATAAAAATAACAATTCAGCACTTAACCTTATTCCCAGAAATGGGGGGAACTTCTTGTGGAGCCAATTTTATCACTGGCGAAAAGCCGGAACCAATTTATTATATATAGCGATGTTTGATGAAGTTGATGAGGGGACTGCAATATTTAAATTGTCAGAAAAGGAAGAACTTGCAACATCACCTGAACTTTTTCTGACACTTGATGTTGATGGATTCGATCTCAGGAGCGATCACTATCTCTGGATGGCGGGAACAGTACGCTTTTTGATATCACGGATGATAGAATTACCGGAAGTTCAACCTGACCGCCTTGATAAAGGCTCAATGCAATTAAAGAGAAAAAGAGATTCAAATGGAATCATCATCGATGGAAATATTGAGTTAAATATATTAATGAAAAACTTCGGAGGATCATATGCAGAGATATTTCGAAAATCTGATAAAGAGGACCTTTATATTATTATTAATAAATTCACACTTGAGAATACTCCGGTTACCTATTTAAATTTCAATGATGAAACAACCCTGATAGCAGAGGAATATACTTACATAATTATAATTTATGATGAGAACGGACTTGTTAAAGCAGTATCCGACATGGTAAGGACTTCATACAGATGACCATTTTATCTTTATCTTATAAATGGAAAAATAAAACCATTATTATAAAAATTCCGTAAAAATATGATGTTTAATGTAAAAAAGATCCTTCTGTTAGTTTCACTTTTTTTCCTCCTTTACCTTCAGATAAATTCCAGGGTTATTAAAGGTGTTGTAAGAGATATCGGGTTCAGGTCTGTTGAGAATGTCGCAATACACATAAAAGAGACCGGGAAATATACAATCTCTTTAAGTGACGGATATTTTGAGTTGAATGTTCCCGATGGTTTATCCACGATCAGTCTGGTTTTCGAGAGTGAATATCATTATGATAAAACTGTAAAACTGAAGCTGAAGGGGAAATTAAAACCGGTCACGATCATTCTTGTTCAGAAAGAATATCTTCAAAACGAAATACTTGTAACAGCTTTCGATACCGAGGAACGCTCCTTGAATATCCCAAAGGCACAGAATATTATTTCGGAACTTGAAGTAAAGGAAAAAATCTCCGAATCACTTGTTGATACTCTTACCAACTATACCCCGGGAGTCCATTTCATTGGAAGCGGCGGATTCATGGCAACGCCCAGTATAAGAGGCCTGGCCAGAAGACGTGTACTCCTTATGATGGATGGAGTCAGAATAACGGGAGACAGAAGGGCCGGCAACTCCGGAGCTTTCCTTGCACCGGAATTAAT
>JAGLQR010000398.1 GCA_023136725.1 Candidatus Aminicenantota bacterium | reverse complement strand
ATCATATCCGGAGGAATTCCTTCACCCGGTTTGATCATTCTGATGGTGATATTAGGTTCGATCTTGTTAGCAGCAATATGATCTACTGGTAATAGTATTTTCACACCTTTATTATTTGCGGTTTCAAGAATTTTTTTGCAGACATCAAGGAGTTCATGTTCCACAATGGATGAACCGACCTCCTCTCCTTTTGCTTTAAGGAAAGTGTATGCCATTGCTCCGCCAATAATGATTGTTCTGGCTTTCCCGATCAGGTTTTCAATCACACCAATTTTATCTGATACTTTTGCACCACCAAGAATTACAGTAAATTTTTCGGGAGGGTTGTTAAGGGCCATTTCAAGGAACTCTTTCTCTTTTTTAAGGAGATAACCCATTACAGAGACAGGGACATGTTTTGTGATCCCGACTATTGAAGCGTGTGCACGGTGGGATGATCCGAACGCATCATCAACATAAACGTCAATGTTCTTAGCCAGTTCGGCAGAAAAATCTTTGCTGTTAGCTTTTTCACCCGGATCGAAGCGGAGGTTCTCGAGGAGTAGTATGTCACCCCCCTTCATTTTAGTTTTTATATTATCGATTGAGGGGCCTGTAGTTTCCCCATTGAAAATCACTTCCTTTCCGATCAGGTCTGACAACCTTTCAGCAACACGTTTCAAGCTTAATTTTTCATCTCTTTGACCTTTCGGCCTTCCAAGATGGGAAGCACATACAACCCTTGCCTTCTGGTCAAGTGCATAGTTGATAGTTCTAATAGATTCGGTTATCCTCGTCTCATCCGTGATGTCGCCGTCACTACTGATAGGCACATTGAAATCATTTCTTATGAAAATAAATTTGTCCCTGATATCTGTACGTTCAATGAATTTTTTATACATTTTAGTGTTTTGTTATCTTAATGATAAGGTCTCTGAGTCTTGTGGAATATCCCCATTCGTTGTCGTACCAGGTCAGTATCTTTAACATATCTCCGCCAATTATAGTTATGAATTGTCCGTCTATTATTGAAGAATGGGGATTGCCGATTATATCTGTAGATACAAGCGGGTCATCGGAATATTCAAGTATTCCTTTCATTTTCCCCGCTGCAGCTTCTTTGAAAAGTTTCCGGACCTCATCTTCGGTTGTACTTCTCTTCAAATTTACAACCAGATCAACCAGGGAACCGTCCGGTGTGGGGACCCTCAATGAGCTTCCGGCGATTTTCCCGGCTAACTCAGGGATAACTAGTCCGATCGCTTTTGCCGCCCCTGTTGTAGTAGGAATAATGTTAAGTCCGGCTGCTCTAGCTCTTCTCAGGTCCTTGTGAGGGAGGTCCAGGATTCTCTGATCGTTGGTATAAGAATGAATTGTTGTCATATTACCTTTAATTATTCCTAAATTATCATGGAGGATCTTTGCAGCAGGAGCAACACAATTGGTAGTGCAGGAGGCATTTGAAATGATATTATGCTTATTATTGTCGTAATCGTCATCATTAACTCCAAGGACGATCGTAATATCAGGATTTGTTGCCGGTGCTGAGATTATAACTTTTTTCGCTCCTGCGGAAAGGTGTTTTGAAGCATCATCCCTTTTCCTGAAGAATCCGGTGGATTCTATGACAGCATCAATTTCAAGTTCTTTCCATGGAAGATTTGCAGGATCTCTTTCAGCATAAGTGTGTATTTCCTTTCCATCCACAATCAGTGAGTTCTCTTTTACTATAACTTCCTTTCCTAATTTACCAAAAACACTATCATATTTCAGAAGGTGTGCGAGGGTTTCTGTTGAAGTAATATCATTTATTGCGACTATTTCGAAATCTCTCTGGTTCATACTGGTACGGAAAAAATTCCTTCCGATCCTTCCAAAACCATTGATTGCGACTTTATAGCTCATAGTGATCCTCCTTTAAGTTTAAAAAATTATCATAAGAGGGACCATTTTTCAAGTTATTTTCTTAGTTTAAAAATGAATATATTGTATAATTGATCAATGAAAAGTTCACTCCGGATTAATTTTTTTAACAAAAACAGAAATAGTTTCGAATA
>JAGLQR010000397.1 GCA_023136725.1 Candidatus Aminicenantota bacterium | reverse complement strand
TTTGCGCCGAACCAGGCAAGAAGAATAGTGAACCCCAGGCTTGTGAAAATTGATAGAAGTATCTGAGAGAATGCCGGAGTCGCAACGCTAATTCTCATGAACATGAGGGTCGGTGTGAATAGAGGAAAAAGAGATGTCCCAACAACAAGTGGAGTGTTCGGATTTTGAGTCACCATTATTCCTATCATGAAAGGAATTATAAGCAGATAAGTAATTGGGGCCGCATACTGTTGTGCTTCCTGATCTGTATTGACCGATGCACCGACGATTGAGAAAAGGATAGAGTACATAAAATATCCGATTATGAAGAAAATAACAAAATAAATTCCGAGCTCAAGACTGAGAAAATTCAAAATCGATTTGTCGATCCCCAGAGAGAATTTACCCATCAATAACCATCCCATAATCATCCATATCCCCACCTGAGTTAACCCGGCAAGACCGATCCCGATTATTTTCCCGTAAAACAAACTTTGTGTGTTGGTAGATGAGATAAGAACCTCTACAATTCTGTTGTTCTTCTCTTCAATAACTCCTCTCATTATCAACTGGCCATAACCCATAAGGACAGAAAAGAGGATTGTCAGCATAAAAATTGACATCATATATGCAATTCCTGAAGATGATTTGGTTGCCCCCTCTTCTTTAATAATAAAAAGATCAGGCTTTATATCCGCAGTGGCCTTCTCAACTATCTCAACTATTCCGGGATCTTCTATTTTCTCTTTAAGTAATTTTGTAGAGAGGACTTTTTTAACCGAACCGTTAATAAACCTGTTCAATTCAAAATCTGAAATATTTTGAGCACAAAAGTATATCCGCCTTGTATCTTCAATATCTGAGGGGATAATGAGGAGCCCATCGATCTTTTTATCAAGGATCTCATTTTTATATGAATCAGTGAGCTTGAATTCGCCAGCCTTTTTCTCTTTTAAATCGTTTTCATAATTTTTGATTAGTGAATCCTGCTCTGCAATTAATTCTGTATCTGCAGTGAACTTCAGCTTCAACTTTTCTGTCAGATATTTGTTGCCCTCACCGATCTTCAGTAGATCACCCTTGATCATATCGGAGTAGTCAACTATTTTTATTACTTTTTCCTCTCTGCCCACTTTGGTCAATAACATTGGGATAAAAATAAATGCAGCCATTAACGCCGGTGTAAGGATTGTTGCGATTATAAATGACTTCTTTTTTACGATCTGTTTATATTCTCTTAATATTATAGCTACGATCTTCATTTTATTCTCCGGTTCCTTTGGAATTGTCTGATGCATTCCTTATGAAAATATTGTTCAGCGAAGGCTCTGTAAGTGTAAAACTATTTAAAGACATTTTTGATATAAGATCTTTCAGAAGTTTATCTTTGTCTTTAATATCATTCAGTTCTATCTCCATCTCTTTCCCGTAATCTCTAAACTCTTTGATATATTTTAGTGAGGAAACAAATTTGCCGTCTCCCTCATACTTGATATTTATAAATTTTTTCCCGTATTCTGATTTAACATCACTTAGGTATCCATCGAGCACTTTTTTCCCATTGCTGACCATTACAATAGAATCTACTAATTTTTCAGCATAATCCATAAGATGGGTGGAGAATATTATTGTGATACCGTTTCTCTTCATCTCAAGTATGAGGTCTTTTACAAGCTCTATATTTATCGGGTCAAGTCCGGAAAATGGTTCATCCAGGATCAATAAATCAGGGGAGTGAATAATTGTAGTAATTATTTGAAGTTTCTGAGCCATACCCTTGGATAATTCTTCGATCTTCTTTTCATAGTAATCAAAGAGGCCGAATTTTTTTAACAGCTCTTCCCCCCTCTTTTTTATTTCGCCTGATTGCATCCCTTTAAGCTTCCCGAAAAACTGGAGAGTTTCAGAAATTTTCATCTTCCGGTAAAGACCCCTCTCTTCAGGGAGGTATCCTATTCTGTCCTTAAGTTTCTCGTTGAATTTTTCACCCATGATCTTAATTTCACCACTGTCAGGTGCAATTATATTCATCATCATTCTGATTGTTGTGGTTTTCCCTGCACCATTCGGCCC
>JAGLQR010000396.1 GCA_023136725.1 Candidatus Aminicenantota bacterium | reverse complement strand
AAAAAGCTGAAGCCGAGGGAGAGGGCAATTCTACTCATGAGATATGATCAGAACCTGTCAACAAATGAAATTGGGGAGATCTTGAGCTGTTCCCCGAAAACGATCAGGGTACATATTTTTAATGCAAGGAATAAACTGAAAAAACATATAGAAGATATGGAGACAAAAAA
The DNA here is from genome assembly GCA_023136725.1 of Candidatus Aminicenantota bacterium. Classification (GTDB taxonomy): domain Bacteria; phylum Acidobacteriota; class Aminicenantia; order UBA2199; family UBA2199; genus UBA647. The sequence continues at coordinate 1,885 of JAGLQR010000396.1, read as the reverse complement.
TGGATGAAAAGATATTGAACATGGAAGCAAAGTCTATTGCAGATGAGATGAGGTCTGTTTCAAACCTTACCCGTGATATCGATATATCCGGAAATGTAATGAAGAGCATCAAAGATATGGAGGATCATAAGAAACCCTACAAAATAAATCCTTTCAGATGGAGTTATGCAATTACTCTGGCGGGACTGTTTCTTATAATTATCATCTCATTCTCATTTTTCTTACTTGAAAAAGAATATAACGGGAATTCCACAAATGGCAATAATAGAATAATGATAAAGTCTGTCGAGATCGAAGGTAAAGAAGCAAAAAAATATTTCTATAATTCGGGAAACAAAAATAGAGTTGTGATCTGGGTACAAAAATATTCGGAGGGTTAAATGAAAAAACTGATCTTATTTTTTATTGTGTTAATTCTGTTCATCATGGGAGTGATGGCCGGACCGGTCGATGATAAAAGCGACATCCTGGTCAAGCTTAACTTTTATGAAGGATTGAAAGGTGATGAGGTAAAGGGAGAATCAGTTGTATCCACCTATTTTTTAAAACCGCTGTTCGTGGGGAAAATTCATATTGAAGGCAGCGAAAAGAATGAAAGTGCAGAGATCAAAAAGATATTCAACCTGTCAGGAATAAATCTTATGTCTGAGGCAAAGTGGGGATGGAGAAGGGGTGAGAAGAAGAAAGAGTTTCAACTACTCATCCTGAACGGCCACGAATTCATGATCGAAATAATGATGAAGGAGCTCCCTGATAATTTCATTGTTATGGTAAGCAACAGGCAGAACAAAAAGGTGCTTTTAAAAACAGATATTATTCTACCTGAGAAAAGATCATCAGTTTTCGGATTCGAAGATTCAAGGGGTAAACCATTCTTCCTCTCATTGAGCAGGGCAATGGGCGAATCTGTCCTGAGAAAAGAATCCCCGGTGGAAAAGATCGTATCCGTTAAAAATCCCGTTCTTATCAAAAAAGTGAAGCCGGTATATCCTAAAGAAGCGTTAAGACGGAAAGTCAGCGGGGAAGTATTGATGGAGGCCGTTTGTGATGTTTATGGAAAGGTTGTCGAAGTTAAGATCTTGAGGGGGGAGCCATTATTGAATAGCGCAGCTGTAAATGCAGTTAAACGATGGGTGTATGAACCTTATATAATCAATAAGGTAGTGAAACCGGTCAAATTTACAGTAATAATGAAATTCAGGCTTGATGGTGGAAAAAAGAAGACGATTAAAAAAACCAAAACTACAAAAGACCTGGTCTTCCTGAAGGGTAAATCGCCGGAATATCCTGAAGTTGCAAAAAAGGCCCGGGTAAGCGATACCGTATCCATAAAGGCTACAATTAACGAGAAAGGAAATGTTACCAATGTTCAAGTCCTCAGAGGCCACCCTCTGTTGACAGGACCTTCAAGGGAATCTGTGATGACATGGAAATTCAAGCCGGTGCTTGAGAACGGGAAACCGGTTAAAAAAGATATAAATATAAAAGTTAAGTTCCTCCCTGACTTCAAAGTGAAAACTTATAAATCTATAGTATATGAAGACACCGGAATCCCCAATATATGGCCTGCAAGGGGATACCTTACATGGGTATTCGGAGAAAGAGTAGATAAGAAAACGAAAAAGAAATTTTTTCATAAAGGAGTGGACATCGCTGCAAAAGAAAAATCAAAAATCATTGCTCCTGCAAATGGAATTGTAACTTTTGCAGCTTCGAAAGGAAAACATGGGAACTTGATAATTATTGATCACCAAAACAACTATATTTCAAAATACGCACATCTTTATTCAATGAAAGTAAAAGCAGGTGATAAAGTAAAGAAAGGAGATGTTATCGGACTTGTAGGCAGCACCGGTCAAAGTAATGGCTCTCATCTCCATTGGGA
>JAGLQR010000395.1 GCA_023136725.1 Candidatus Aminicenantota bacterium | reverse complement strand
TGGCCAGAGATCTGAAGGAAAAAGGAAAAAGGGAATCATCTATTAACGAATATAAAATCGCACTATCACTTCTGCCGGGAAACAGAGCGTTGAAAAAAGAGTTTGATCTTTATGTGAGTGGCGATAAAGAAAAAATAATAGAACCTTTTGTGTCAGATATTAAACCTCCTGTAACTCTTCAACTTGAGGGGAAAGAGATAGATTCTGTTTCTCTGAGATCAACGCCTATTAAGCAGATATTCAGAACGATAGGGAAATCATATGGTGTTAATTTTATTTTTGATAAAGATTTCAGGGATTTCCCATATACATTTGAAGTTGAGAAGATAGGATTTTTTGAAATATTGAACCAGCTTTGTCTGGTATCTAACACAAAGTACAGGGTAATCGATTCATCTTCTGTATTGATCTATCCGAATACATCATTTAAGAAAAGAGCATTTGACCTGAAAGGGGTTAAGGTGTTTTTTCTTACAAATATAATGGCGGAAGATGCAAAAAAATTGATTATTCCATTATTCAGAGATGAACAAATTATGGTTCAGGAAGATCTTAATCTTAACGCAGTGATCGTTAAAGGAAATAGTAATGTTCTTAAGAATATTGAAAAGTTCATCAGAAAGATCGATATATCGAAGAGTGAAGTGGAATTTGATATTGAGATCCTTGAAATAAATAGAAATTTATTAAACAAGATCGGAGCAGATTTTGGCAAAACTTTGACAACTCTGAATGTCGGATTGGAGACAGAGAGCGGGGGAGTTGATTCCAGCCTGAATGTGAACAGTCTGAAAAATTCAAATTTTTTCCTGACTCTGCCGACAATTGCACTGAATCTTCTCGGAACCGATGACAATAGTAAAATTCTGGCTAAGCCTAATCTTAGAGGAATAAACGGAGAAGAGATTAAGTTTATGGTTGGTGATGAGATCCCTATTCCCCAAACTACTTTACAATCTATTGCAGCCGGAGGGATAGAAAGCTCTCCTGTTACGACATATCAATACAAGAATGTCGGTGTCGAGATCAAGCTCACTCCATATATCCATAAAGGAGAGGTTACAATAAAATTAAAGCTGTCAATGAATTTCGTAACAACCTATGTAGATCAGTTCCCGGTTCTTGGGAAAAGAGAATTGGAGAGTACAATCAGGTTGAGAGAGGGTGAGAGCAGTATAATCGGGGGTTTTATCAGAGATGAAACCAGGGGGAAAATAGAGGGAATTCCTCTGCTTTCAAAAATACCGGTTATCGGAAGGTTGTTTGGAAGCTCAGAGGATACAATTAGACAAACTGATATTATCTTTTCGATAACACCAAGGTTTATTCGTGAGGTAAAAGCTGATAAAGAAAACAGGAGTACTATCTGGTCGGACACAAATGAAAGTAGCAGCACAACCAAGAGGTCTTCAAGTCCGCTTACGAATGGCCGGAGGATCAACCCTGCTTCGTCTTACGGACAAAATTCGATCAGTATAACTCCGGCGAGGATCAGAGTTAAGGTGAACACTTCTTCAAACTTTTCGATAAGAATGAATTCAGGTTCAGATGTATCAACACTTTCGATTAGTGGAAATGTCGAGGGCGGCAGGAGTGAGATTGAGGAACTTAATACAGATGCAATTAAGGATGAAAAGGTGAAAATTCTTCAAAACTATTCCGGATCATCTTTTGATATAGGGTTCTCATTTTTTGACAGGCCGGTCAAATCTGGAAATTTGGGGAAAATTAAAGTTAAATTTTTAGAGAAAGGGGAGTATAAGATCCGGTTTAGTAATATTTTTGCATCATTTGAAAGAAAACCTGTAAAATTGAAAGGGACAGAAACTATCGTTACCGTATATTGATAGGAGAAAATAACGTTATTTAATTTTTTCTTTAAGAGCTTTTCCAGCTTTAAAAACGGGTACATTTTTTGATTTGATCTTGATCTTTTTACCAGTTTTAGGATTAACTCCGGTTTTTTCCTTTCTGTGAGCAATAGAAAATGTTCCAAAACCTACTAAGGTAACCTTCCCTTTATTCTTCAGCTCTTCCGTAACAGTATCAATGAAT
>JAGLQR010000394.1 GCA_023136725.1 Candidatus Aminicenantota bacterium | reverse complement strand
GTCCGGAGATGTCTTTGACTCCGATACGGACGAAAATTTAATAAAGACTCCCGCGGGGCTTTTTGTTTGTTTTTATATTCGCGGGGCATGAAAAAACAAACTATATCTGTAGAAACTTTGATTGAGTCCTTATTGGACGCGGGTTCAACTCCCGCCGCCTCCAGTTGACCTGAATAGATGAAGAAGTTTTATTTTTTTTTAACATATATATTAATTATAGCCGTCCATATATTTCCACTTTCAATTAAGGTCAGAACTTTCGATCACAATGATTTTACAAGGGTTGTATTTGAAAGCGACAATAGATTCTCTTATGTTATAGAAAGGGAATCTGAAAGAGATCTCACTCTCTTTGTAAAAGATATGACGGGGAATATATCGCTCAGATCTGACCTGTCAGGTTCTGAACTTTTGAGCAGGGTTGAAAATGTAACCAATGGAGAGGATCGCGGAATAAGAGTAAAGGGATCTGAAAGATTTGATATTCTGAAAACATTTGTTCTCAAAGATCCTTTCAGGGTGGTTTTTGATGTCAACAGGAAAACCGTAAGCAGTGAGACTGCACCTGCGGTTACGGAAAGTGAAGAGGACCAGAATGAGTATGGATCAGATTCTTCCGAGATCAGAACAGTGAAGAAAAAGCGTTCATTAATTGATGTTATCTGTATAGATCCGGGGCATGGCGGGAGTGATCTTGGTGCTGTCGGAGTTAAAGATACAAAAGAGAAAAGTATAACTCTTAAAGTAAGTAAAAAACTAGGAAAAATTATTGAGCGGGAACTGGGTATAAGAGTTGTATTGACACGTGATTCTGATGTGGAGGTTGCTCTCGATTCCAGAGTTGCAAAGGCGAATAATCAGAATGCTCAGCTCTTTCTTTCCATCCATGTGAACTCGTCATACAGGAAATCGGCTCGGGGCCCGGAAACCTATTTTGTAAGCCTGAAAGCAACCGACAAAGTTTCAAGCCAATTGGCAATGAAAGAAAACAGTTCCTTTAATGGTATGGATAACGTGCCTGAAGATGATGATCTCAAAATGATCTTATGGAGCATGGCTCAGACGGAACACATACGGGAATCAAGCCGTCTGGCAGAATATATTCAGGATGAATTGAATATTTTGCTCCACACAAAGAACAGAGGAGTAAAACAGGCACCTTTCAGGGTTTTGATGAGAGCTTCTATGCCTGCAGTTCTTATAGAGATCGCATTTGTTTCAAATAAACATGAAGAGAACAGATTGAGGGATGATTCTTTCCTTGAAGAAGTGGCTGAATCTATCTATACCGGTGTTTCCAAATATATTTATTATTATAATTCAACTTTTAAATGAACAAAAAGATAATATATATACTGATAAGCCTCGCAGTGATCTTCTTTGTCACGTCGCTGATCATCTATCTTAGTTCAAGCGGGACGTTTAAAAGAGCGATCGAAGATAAAAAAGGTGATAGTGAGGTTTTAGAAGAAACAGCTCCTGACCTTGAGAAGGTGAAAATTTTCTTTTTGACAAACAGATCTTCTCTTTTTTTGCCGAAAGAGTTTGAGGTTGAAAAAAAAGAAGACCGTATTGAATTCCTGAAAAACTTTCTTGATCTTATGATAAATGAATCTTCAAACTTTGTTTCTCCATTCCCTGAACAGACAAGACTTCAGAGTGTTTTTTATATTGACGATAAACAGATGGTTGTACTTGATTTCAATGAAGAGCTTATAATTAATTTCCCCGGAGGGTCCAGGGGTGAGATAGAGTTTATCTACTTCTTTGTTAACAATATTTGCTACAATTTCAAGGAAATTAAAAAGGTGAAGATCCTTATAGCCGGCAATGAGTACAAAACGTTATCCGGCCATCTTGATCTTGAAAACCCCTACAATCCGAATTATAAATACTTCAGACGATGAACAGAAGAGCAATAGGTGTATTCGATTCCGGAATAGGCGGACTTACTGTCTACAAAGCCATAAAGAAAAAAATGCCCGGGGAAAAAGTGATATACCTTGGAGACACGGCGCATCTTCCTTACGGAACAAAATCTCCCGATACGATAATAAA
>JAGLQR010000393.1 GCA_023136725.1 Candidatus Aminicenantota bacterium | reverse complement strand
GGGCTATCCCTCAGGCAACACACGAGTGGATCCTGATCGTTGATTCCGATGAAAGGGTTTCTCCTGAACTTGCAGCAGAGATATCAGAGACACTTAAAAAAGATATGCCGGAGCACGACGGATATTTTATTAACCGGAGAAATTATCTTTTCGGAAAACTTGTGAAGAGGAGCGGATGGAGAACTGACTATGTTCTTAGGCTGTTCAAAAGAGACATGGCAAAATATAAGGAAATGAGGGTCCATTCCGAGATCGTTATCAGCTCGGGGAAGGTTGGGAAATTAGTTGAAAAATTTGAACACTATACATATTGGAACTATTTTCAGATCATGAAAAAATATGAGATGTATACAACCTGGGCTGCCGAGGACATGAGAGACAAAGGTGTAAAACCGAGCTTTCTAAACCTGGCATTTACACCGTCCTGGAGATTTTTCCGTCACTACATTCTGCAGCGTGGATTCCTTGACGGAAAAGCAGGACTGATAGTCTCCGGACTTTCAATGTATTATGTATTCCTCAAATATGCCAAATTATGGAAAATGACCCGGACCGAGGAGAGGCCTGCCCCTCCCGATATCGGCGAAATCAAGAACAGATATTCCCGTTTGAAAAAAGGTTAGAAAAACAAGTGAAAATTCAGGATTTAACTTTTAACAGCTGTTCCGCAAGTTTTATTGCTTCGATCATGCTTCCGGGATCTGCTATTCCTTTTCCCGCTATATCATAAGCTGTTCCATGGTCAGGAGATGTTCTGATAAATGGCAATCCGAGAGTTACGTTCACTCCTGAATTAATATTTCTTAACTTAAAAGGGATAAGTCCCTGGTCATGGTATAAAGAAATAACAACCGGATCTTTCCTCTTCTCAGCCTCTATAAATATTGTATCCGGAGGAAACGGGCCTTCTATATTCATTTCTTTCTGAAGTTCTCTGACTGCCGGCTCTATCTCCTCCTCCTCCTCTTTCCCTATCGTACCACTTTCTCCTGAATGGGGATTTAAGCCGCTCATTAACAGGTCGAATTTTTTTCCTGTCAATCTGAAGAGTTCGGAATTAATAAACCTACAGAAGTTCAATACTTTTTCTTTCTTTATTTCGCTGAATATATCTCTCAGCGGGATGTGGGTAGTTAACAACGCTACTTTTATTGAAACAGACCAGAAGAACATGGCCCACTCTTTTGTTTCTGTTTTTTTAACAAGGTAGTCTGTATGCCCCATGTAAGTATGTCCTGCTGACATCCATTTTTCCTTTGATATCGGGGCAGTGATAACAGCATATTTCGGATCCTTTAATGCAAGCGAGACTGCCTCTTTTACATACATGAATGAAGGATCATCCCCCTCTGTATTGACTTCAAGAAAAGACACCCTCTCTTTTACAGGATGTCTGATTTCCTCGAATACTTCAATGGAATCATCATTATAATATTTTCGATTTCCCAACAATACAACAGGAATTTGAAGCCGGATCGATCCTAATGATTTTTTTATAATTTCAGGGCCGATTCCATCAGGGTCCCCAAGGGTTATAAGGAGGATTCTTCCATCCGGGGCTTTTTCCACTTTGGCCTGTTACCCGGGGGCTTTATGAATGAATTTTATAAAATGCTTGAATAAAATAATATTACTTCCATCATCTTTCTTTATTTTCAAACATCTCTCATCATACCACTCTATAGTGCCTGTAATAGATGTGTCGTCGATCATCTCAATTACAAGCGATGTTTTGTTGCCCATCTGCTTCACATAATAATAGCATTCAGCATTGGTTCTATACGGTGGCGGAGTCTTTTTTTTTGTATCTTTTTTATATATTCTTTTTGCTTCGATTAAATCCGGTTTTATCAGTTTTCGTGTCATGTTGAGCTTCTGAAGTTCAATGAATCATAAATTAAAAAAAATCAAATGTCAATCTGACTTTTTTCCCTTCTTCCTCTTGCTCCAGCCTTTAATAATTCTCTGCCTTCCCCTCGCAACAGCAAGCGAATCCCGGGGCACATCTTCATTTATCGTAGAACCGGCAGCTACATAACTGTTCTCTTCAATAGTAACCGGTGCAATCAATTC
>JAGLQR010000392.1 GCA_023136725.1 Candidatus Aminicenantota bacterium | reverse complement strand
CTCCATTCGGGATAATCGGTATAACCATCTGTATCTACATATCCCAAGGGAGGCCTTCCAATTCTTCTGCTGTAAAAAAATCTGGGACTGCCCCAGTTCGCGCCCCAGTTATCAGACGCACCACCGTTTCCAAATCTGAAAATATGAGATCCCTCTACAAAGAAGGGCCTCTTTTCAGAATAATAACTTTCACCAGCACTAAGATTTATCACGGCCGGATCTACTTCCACCTGACCAAAATCGGGATTTGCTGTAAGGTCCAGTGTTAGACTGCTGCTGAGTCCATATTTCAAGTCAATCCCGACATTGGCACTATACTCAGAACCCGTCCTGAAGGGATTCCCTTCTTCTTTCTGGGATAAATTTGCTTTTGCTATTGTATACGGATTAAGTTCGAATAGTCTTTTAGGATTTATCCCTTTAATTCCTGCAAGTTTTGCATAATGAGATACCTGTCCGTTCACTGTTTTCGGGATCCATGAGTAGGTGGCTATCTCATTTTTTCTTCTCAAATATCTTCTGAAATTACATCCCCAGGTATACTCATCACCATTAGTCTTCTTTTTAAACCTTAATTGATCAAAGGGGATCTTCATCTCTACAGTCCAACCTTTCTCATCAATTGTAGTTTTCGCTTCCCACACACCGTCCCAGGAGCTGTCATCCCAGCCATCATTATAAATTGTCCAGTCCGCTATAGATCCGGAAGGGTTTACCGCGAACTTAAATCCACTTCTTTTGTCATAATAAGGATCTACATAAAACAAAAAATAATCGGCTTCAACAAAATTATCTCTTCTGGCGAGGAGACTTATTATTTTATCCGGTTCCGAATCATGCATCCGGGCCGCGATATAAATTGCATTATCATCATATCCCACCCAGACCTCTGTCTTTTCTGTAGCAGGTTTACCATCATCGGGGTCGCTCTGAGTAAATCCGGAGATCGCTTCTCTTTGCCAGGAACTCTCGATCAATTTACCATCAATGGTTATTTTATCCAAGATCCTTTTTGCAACTTCCGTTTTCTGTTTAAACACCCATTTTTCTTTGTCATCACTTTTTTTCGAAAATTGAAATGCCGTAAAAAACAATAAGATCAGAATTAATGCGATTATCCTTTTCATCCGATTCTCCTAATACTTAAAGACGTAAAAGGAGAGAAAAAGTTTTAATAAAAATTTATTTGGACTTTGAGAAGTAAGGGAAACTGCCTGCAAAATATCCGAAAACAGCTGAGGCTATTCCGAAAAAGATGAATCCTACTCCCGAATTCAAGAGGAATTCCGGTTCTATATTTCTGAAGAACGGTGATTTTTCAAGGAAATAAAAAACTATAGTCCCTGCAAACCCGGCAATAGACGACCATAGAAGAGGAGTTGCCTTTACACGTTTGATAAAGACAGATGCTACAGGAAGAGCAACTGCAGTTGTGAGGATACCTGATGAAAGATAAAAAATATCCCATAAAGAAGTAATGAATAATGCAAAGATCGCTGTTAAGAAAACAGATAATAAAGTAAATATCCGGGACGATTTTTTTGGATCCTTCCGGGATTTAATCTCTGCAATATCATAACCTATACTTAACGCCATCACATTGATACATGTATCGATTGTTGACATGGCGGCCGCGACAAGCCCCAATGAAGAGAATAACCTGACCCATTGGGGTGCATATTTCAGTAACAAAGCAGAAAAAATAGCATCACCTTCATTACCGACAATAGCAGGGAAAGATCCATTTTCTGCAGGGAATAAATATAATGCTGATATACCGATAAAAAGTGGTAGTACTCCCACAAATATCAGACTGTTCACTCCGGCAATAAGAACACCCTTCTTCGCCGTTCTGCTGTCCCGGGCAGCCTGGATTCTCAGCCATAGATCGGTCTCAAACAGCCAACCGGGAAGATAGGCAATCATAGTGAGGGAGATCAATGCGATCCCTGGAGAGAAGATATCCCTCCACGGGACTCCGGATTTAACTCCGGAGGCAGGTATATCGAATATATTGATATCATTTACTCTTAAACCTTTGTAGGCAAGGAATCCTATTACGAATATATATACAGCAACAATAACGA
>JAGLQR010000391.1 GCA_023136725.1 Candidatus Aminicenantota bacterium | reverse complement strand
ACCCCTTTCACTCTTCCTGAAGAAAGAAATTTCTTTATCCCATCCAGGTCCTGAGGAAGTATTGTCCTGAAAGTATCAACTTTTATCTGATTCCCGAATTTGGGATGATATATATAGTGTCCTTCTATTTCAAGAGTATCCCCTTCTCTGACATCAAACAGATTTCCGACAATGATCTCGCTGTCCCTTTCCGGCAGGGAGAGGACCTTAAAAACTCCGAATCCATTCTCCTGAGATAGAAAGATCTTCCTGCTGACCTTCACCTTTAGTCCGGAAATTTTCATAGGTTCCATTTGATAAAAAATTATACGCGAACATATCTTAAAATCAACACTAAAATATTCTTCTTGTGAATATAATCCCCCTTCATTCAAAAACTGCTTATCCCCTTTTAACAAAACAACCGAAAAACTGCATCAATTCTTAAAAAATCATTACTTCAGGGGTTTACTTTTGGATGCTGAAATGTTAATATTTTCAGAAGTATATAATTTATAAGGTGCCATCTCGTTCTCAATGGAAATAAAGGATCAAATTAAAAGAAGTGTTTCTATTACAGATGTAGTTCAGAGTTACGGACTTGATCTGAAACCGGCAGGAAAAAACTATAAAGCACTTTGTCCTTTTCATACAGAGAAAACACCCTCGTTTTTTATTAAGCCGGAGTCGGATTCATTCGCCTGCTACGGATGCAACAAGTTCGGGGATGTTTTCACTTTTGTTCAAAATATGGAGAACCTTGGATTTGTGGAGGCTATGAACCTGATTATTGAAAAGTTCAACATCCCGGTTGAGAAGAAGAAAGGATTCAACTATTCCAGGGAAAAGAAATATTCAGTAATAAATGATACCGCCCTCAAATATTTTTCAGGCAACCTCTCCGGTTCCGGAGAGGGGAATAAAGCTGCGGAATATCTGGCAAACCGTGACATATCCCAAAAAACAATAAAAGACTTTTCACTGGGATACGCTCTTAACAGATGGGATGGATTATTCAATTTTATGAAAAGTAAATCACTTGACCTGGATATGTGCATCGAATTGGGACTCCTGATTAAAAATAGTAAGGGTGAGGTCTACGACCGTTTCAGAGGACGGATAATATTCCCTATTTTTTCAGAATCGGGGAACATCATAGGATTCGGGGGAAGGACCATATCTGACGACAAGGTGAAGTATCTTAACTCACCGGAAACACCCCTGTTTATCAAGGGGAAAAATCTCTACGGTTTTAATATAACAAAACAATTCATGAGAGAGAAAAAATCTTCAATACTTGTTGAAGGATATTTTGACGTTATATCGTTGTATCAGCACGGTGTTAAAAATGTTTCAGCTTCACTTGGGACAGCATTGACACCCGCGCAAATACATCTTCTCAGAAGGGTTTCAGATGAAATATTCATAGGCTATGATTCAGATGATGCCGGTATAGATGCTACAATAAGAGGAATTGAACGGATGTTTGAGCAAAACCTGAATCCGCGTGTCTTTAACTTAAAAGGAGAGAAAGACCCGGATGATTTTATCCGGAAATACGGGGCCGAAGAGTTCGAAAAAACTGCCAGATCTTCTGAAGACGGCTTAAGATTCATTATCAACACCTTAACAAAAAAATATAATACAGCTATTCCGGAAAAAAAGAGAGATGCAGTAAGAGAAGTTGCACAATACATTAATAAATTCGATGATCCAATCGTTAAGGAGGGATATATTATTATTGCTGCAGACTTTTTCAATGTTGGAGAGAAGGAATTCGATCTTTCAAAATCGGCTCCTTCAAGAGGTGCCAGATCACCGGAACCGGTAGAATTGTTCACATCCGAGAAGATCCTTTTGCAGTCTGTCCTGAAAGAACCCTCATTCATAAATATGATAGAACCATTATTCAATTCACGTTTGTACTCTGTTCTGAATATTGGAAATCTTTTAAAAAAAATATTCTCAAATTATGCATCACATAATACCCTGAACTATGATCTGCTGCAGGAAGAGTTGAGTCCGTCGGAGAATATCACATTGAGAATAGTATTCGACAGCATTGATGAGGTATCAGGAGATAACAGTGTATTGGAACAAAATATAGAAT
>JAGLQR010000390.1 GCA_023136725.1 Candidatus Aminicenantota bacterium | reverse complement strand
TATATTGCCTTCCTGAATATCCCGGAATCTAATGCTCTTCTTAATTTTTCTCCGGACAATGCCCTGAGGAAAATATCACCTTCAATAGCTTTTTTAAGAACATCATCTTTTGACAGAGCTTTTTTTAAATCAATATCAATTGAAATAGCTCTCCTCAGAATAGCATCGTCTGATAATGCACGGCGAAATACTTCGCCGGATATTGCTTTCCTGAAGGGTTCACTGAACATTGCTTTACGCAGGATGTCATCAGAGAATGCTTTTCTAAATGGCTCATTTAAAAATGCTTTTCTCAGTGCATCATTTTCAAGAACATTTCTAACAGGTGCTGAAAAGAGAGCATTTCTCATTGGCTCGTCATTCAATACTCTTCTTAGGGATTCACTTCTGAGAGCTTTGAGAAATATATCATTTTCTAGAGCTTTTCTTAATTCAGGATCTGAATCAAAAGCCTTTTTAAATTCAACCTGATCAAAAAGAGCTTTTTTGAAAATATCCTCTCCCCATAAAGCCCGTCGAAATGTTTGACGATCCATTGCCTTTCTTAAGTGATCATTGAAAAATGCTTTTCGTAAAACTTCATCATTCAGAGCCTTTCTGAAATGGTCGTTAAAAAGAGCTCTTCTTAGTACATCACTGAACATAGCCTTTCTGAAAGGCTCACTGAACATTGCTTTTCGGAATGCCTCATCCGACAATGCTTTTCGGAATGGTACAATTGCCATAGCTTTTCGTAATTCATGAATTGAAATTGCTTTACGCATCGCTTCATTGAAAATAGAATTCCTTAATGCTTCATCCGCCATCATCGCTTTGAAATTATCACTTTTGATCAATTCCTGGATCTTGTCATTCTGCAGCAAAGTATGAATCTGAGAGTCATCCAGAACTACATCTTCCATTCCCATTTGTTCAGAATGGTATCGATCAGCCTCTTCGACTCCCCCGATGGTGGCTTTAACATCTTTTCCAGTTGGCCACGGGAAAAAGACACTAAAATAAGCTACAAGGACAATTGCAACAACTATGCCACCAACAAACCACTTTTTACTTTTGGTTTCAGACATATCAACCTCCTTAAAAATTTTTTTTTCATAATAACTTTTTAATTCTTTTTTTAGTCTCACCCGACTATCTCCTCTCCAATTGAAAAAGACGACAGATCTGAGCAAAAGTTTAAATTATTTTTATTTTAACTTTTCTCTGATCTTTCTTTTGATCAATCGCACTCGTGATTTCACGGTATTAGTGTTTAATTTTAATATTCTGCTTATATCCTTATATCTGATCTCTTCATAAAATTTCAAATAGGCAATTTCCCTGTCGATACTCTCCATGGAGTTTATTATCTGATCTATCTTCGCACGGGTATTATCTTCTATTAAAATTTCCTCCGGATTATTGCTTGCTTCATCATCTACAAGTTCCAACCCGTTCGATGAATGGATTCTGTTGTTCTTGTTCTTTAAAAAATCCAGAGTATGATTTCTGGCTATTTTATATAACCAGGCTTTAAACGAATACAATGGATTGAAAGTATGAAGATTTTTGTGAATCTTTATCATCACCTCCTGTACCAGGTCTTCGAAATAGGGATGATTATAATGGACCAGGTTTGATATATAAAAAGAAACTTTCTTTCGATAATTCTTCCAGATATACCTATACAATTCATCTTTTTCTTTTTTCCCAAAAGATGATTGAGTAAAAATAAAAAAACGTTCATATACGTCTTTCATTTCTCTGCAGATAATAAAAATTATCCGGAATGGAATATTAGAAGTAAATTTAAATTAAAAAAATTCCTTTCTATCTATTCCCTGATTAAGCAGTACTATAGTAAAAATTAATTGTCAAGCATTGTCAATTTTTATAAACTTTCATCGTGTTTGCATAAATTTGCTCAATTTTTAAAATTTTTATAAAATATACTTACATAGTAGATTAGTAAATTTGTTTTGAGGAGATAATGGCTCCATGAAATTTATTTGTATTGTCTGCTTTCTAACTCTTCATATCTGAAATTTTGATAATGATCACATATAACTTGATTAATGTAAAAAATGATTTCAATGATTTTCTAAAAATAACAGA
>JAGLQR010000039.1 GCA_023136725.1 Candidatus Aminicenantota bacterium | reverse complement strand
TATTGCTTAATAAATGGAGTAAATAATGAAAACAGACAAAAAAAATTGGGATGAAACGGATAAAAAAGATATTAGTGAGATCAGTATTGAAATGATCAGAAAGAAAAATGCTGAATTTATTAATCTTAACCGGATCTTCGTTAACCGGTCAAGAAAACTTAAAGAGATCCTCGCCGGATCTGAATCTGAAATAGAGAGAGAATTATGAAAGAATCAAAAAAAACTGCAAATATATGTGAACTAAGCAATGATGAGAAATTCCCCTACCTTGATGGATTGTTCAGATCAATTCCTGAAGGCATTGTCCTATCTGATATCGATTCGAATATATTTTGTGCAAATGAAGCATTTTGTAAACTCTACGAATATGAGAAAGGGGAGATAATCGGTAAGAAACTTTATGATGTTGTAGCAGGCTTATCCCGGAGAAATGAATCGATAAAGCTAATTAATGAAGTGATGAATGGGAAGAAGATCAACAAGGAACTGACAAGAAAAAAAAAGGACGGAACTGAGATTGAAGTTTCACTATTAGGAATGCCGATTACAATAGATGGAAAAGTTTCGGCAATATGTGGAATATACAGAGATATAACTGATAAAAAAAAAAGCTGAACGGGAATTAAAAAAAAGTGAGGAAAGATTCAAGTTAATGTTCGAATCAATGCCTGATGCGATCTTTCTTACGAAGCTGGGTGGAGATACAGCAGGACAAATAATTGATTGCAATTCTGCAGCAGAATTTCAGACAGGTTATACAAAGGAAGAATTAGTAGAGATGAATGTCCTTGGTGATCTTCTGGCAGATAATTCCAGGAGTGAGTTTCTTCTTGATAGAGAGAGAGAGCTTTATGTGAATGATGAGACTAAATTCACTGAGAGGAAGAAAAAAAAAGACAGAACGGAATACTGGACAGAAGTAATGGTCAGGAAAATGGAACTTGATAATGAAGATATCACTATTTCAGTAAACAGGGATATTACTGAAAGGGTGGAGTCAAGGAAATTATTGAATGCCAATATGGACCTTCTTAATTCAATCCTGGAATCAACTGCCGACGGTATTCTGGTTGTTGATGATTCAGGAGCTGTAGTGCATTCAAATAAAAAATTTGAAGAACTGTGGAATATCCCGGATAAATTATTAAAAACCAGAGATGATGAAAAACTTCTTGGACATGTGATCGATCAGCTTGAAGATCCGGAACAATTCATTTCAAAGGTCAAAGAACTATATGGTTCTGACAGATCAGATACGGACTTTCTCCATTTTAAAGATGGGAGGATATTTGAAAGATTCTCGAATCCCCTGGTTCAGAATGGGAAGGCCTCTGGGCGTGTCTGGAGTTTCAGGGATATATCGATCCAGAAGAGAGCAGAGGAAGAAATAAAAGAGAGTAAGAAACGTTTTGAGCAGGTTGCAGAGATCGCCGATGAGTGGATATGGGAAGTGGACAAGAACGGACTTTACACTTATGCAAGTCAGGTTGTAGAAAAAATACTGGGATATAAGCCCGAAGAAATTATAGGCAAGAAACACTTTTATGATCTTTTTCTCCCTGAGAACAGGGATGAAGGGAAAAGAGGGGCTTTAGAGCTTTTCTCTAAAAAAGCAGTAATAAAGAATTTTGATAATGTAAATGTCCATAAAAATGGGCAGCATGTTTTTTTGTTAACGAATGGTGTTCCGATTATTGATGAAGATTCTAATCTATTGGGATATAGAGGCGTTGATATGGACATTACCGAACAGAAACAGGCTGAAATGCAGATATTTGAGGAGAAGTCCAGAATGTCCACGATATTATCAGGAATGCATGAGGGGATAATCCTGATAAACGATAAAGATGAGATAGTCGAAATTAATGATTATTTCCTGGATCTTACGCCAATGAAAAGGGAAGATTTTATTGGGAAGGATCTTGATGAATTTAGTTCTCTAAAAATCATCAAACTGGTAAAAGTGATTATACAAAGATTTAAGAATAACCCTGAATCAACTCCTGTTGAGATCCAAAAACCGTTCATGCAAAGAGAGATGATCCTGAGGCTTCAGCCTATCTACAAGGATAAAATATATGGGGGGGTGGTCTTCAACCTGATGGATGTTTCGGATCTTGTAAAGGCAAAGGAAGAGGCGCTCCATGCAAGCAGAGCAAAAAGTGAGTTCCTTGCAAACATGAGTCATGAGATCAGAACACCTATGAATGGTATTCTCGGGATGACAGAACTGGCTCTATCAACAAATCTTGACCAGGAGCAGAGAGAATATCTCGAAACCGTTAAGGAATCTTCAAAAACCCTCCTGCATATAATTAACGATATATTAGATATATCAAAAGCCGAGTCACAAAAGATCGAGCTGGAATCAATTAATTTCAAAGTGGATGACCTTTTTAAGGAAACTGTTTCATCAATAGTACTTCAGGCTCATAAAAAGGGTCTTGAGATCGTTTATGACATTCAGTCAAAAATTCCATTTACTCTGAAGGGTGACCCCGGCAGATTAAGGCAGATCATCCTGAACCTGTTCAGTAATGCAGTTAAATTTACTGAGAAGGGAGAAGTTGTCCTTTCTGTAAAAGAATTAACTAGATCAGATAAAGAAGTTTTCCTCCTGTTTTCAGTCAGAGATACCGGTATTGGAATCCCCAAAGATAAAGAGGAACTTGTTTTTAATGCTTTCGCTCAGGCAGATGGTTCAACCACAAGGAAATATGGGGGAACAGGGCTTGGTTTGGCTATAACAAAACACCTTGTAGACCTGATGGGCGGAGAGATATGGGTAGATGGAACGGAAGGTGTTGGCAGTGAGTTTTTCTTTACCGGGAAATTTGCTCTTGTTAATGATGAAAATGAGATATTACCGGTACTCCCTGAGAAGCTGGAAAACCTTGAAGTTCTTGTTGTTGATGATAATAAAACAAATCTCAGGATCCTTGAAGAATCTCTCAGAAGCTGGAAGATGATTCCGGTGACAGCTTCTGGTGGAAAGGAAGCATTAGAAATAATTAAAGAGAGAAAAAGCAAAGGCAAATCTTTCAGAGTGATTTTTATTGATTCACAGATGCCGGAGATGGATGGGTTTTCATTAATTGAGAATCTTAATGAGATTTACGGGGAAAATAATTCAATGGTCATGATGCTCACTTCATCTGACCGGAGAAATGATCTTCAAAGATGCAGAGAGTTAAATATCAATGCCTATCTTGTCAAACCGGTTTCTCAAAGTGATTTATTAGATGCAACCCTCCTTTTATTGGGGAATGAATCGAGAAATGGTAAACGGGGAGGAAATAAAACTATTACACAAAACTTTTTGAAAGTAGCAAAAGGAAATCTGAAAGTACTGCTTGCCGAAGACAACAAGGTCAACCAGAGGGTTGCATCCACTTTCCTGAAAAAACTGGGCTGTGATGTTGAGATAGCACCAACAGGAATTGACGCATTAGAGCTTTACAGGTCAGGTGATTTTGAACTGATCCTTATGGATGTTCAGATGCCGGAAATGGATGGGCTCAAAGCAACTGAGGAAATAAGAAAAGAAGAAAACAGGTCGGGGAATAATTTACATATACCGATTGTTGCAATGACCGCACATGCAATGAAAGGAGATAAAGAAAGATGTATTGCAGCCGGAATGGATGATTATTTATCAAAACCAATTGATATGGAATCACTTTCATTCATGATCGATAAAGTAACAAAGAAAACATTTCCGGTAACTGCTTAATAGAGGTGAAGAATGATCAATCTGCTAATAGCTGAAGATGACAAGGTGATCCGGAAAGTACTAGAGAAGAGTATAACTTCTCCGGTTTATAAACTTTTCCTTGCAGCAGATGGAGATGAGGCTTTGCGGATTCTTGAAGAGAAAAATATTCATATTGCTATTCTGGACTGGATGCTTCCGGGAATAGAAGGGATAGAATTGTGCCGGATGATCAGAACAAGAATAGAAACTCAATATACATATATTATTCTTCTTACATCCAGGATTGACCAGGAAGACCTTGTTAAAGGTTTTTCGGCTGGGGCGGATGACTATATTAAGAAACCGTTCTATTCACTTGAACTTGATGCAAGGTTAAAAACAGGTAAAAGGATTATTGAACTTCAGAGCCAGTTGCTCGAAACTCAGGAAAAATTGAAAATTCAGGCTACTCATGACGGCCTTACAAAATTGCTTAACCGGAATTCGATCATAGAAATAATCGAAATGGAATTCGAAAGGTCTGAAAGAGAGAAAATACCAATGGGAATGATCATGGCAGATATTGATCATTTTAAAAAGATCAATGATACTTACGGCCATCAGGCCGGAGACATGGTGCTCCGGAAAGTTTCATCAAAGTTAAAAAGTTTACTGAGGCCTTATGACAGAGTTGGCAGATATGGAGGAGAAGAATTTCTTATTCTTCTTCCGAATTGTACAGAAAAGAAAATAGAAATTATAGCTGAAAGATTAAGGACAGGAATATCAGAAGAAGAATTCAAATTTAATGATGAAGCTGTTCAAATCACAATAAGCCTGGGATTTGCAATCACCGGCAGGATGGATATTCACTCTCCGGAAATGATGCTGCATCTTGCTGACAACGCCCTTTATGAAGCGAAAAGGAAAGGACGTAATAAATGGATATCTGCTGATATGGCAAGTTTAGTAACTAAAGGAGAAAATAATGGAAAAGAATCAAATTTTATGGCAGAAAAATACAATTAATTTCCCGGAAGCTCTACAGCGGATGGGTGGCGATGAGAATTTCCTTGTTGAACTCATTAATGATTATGTTAATGAATTTCACAATTACTATTCAGGACTCCTCACGGCCCTCAGAGAAAACAACTTTGAGAAGATCAAAATAATCGGACATACTCTGAAAGGTTCATCTGCTATGCTCAGTCTGACCCTAATGCACCGTTATTCGGCTCAAATAGAAAAGGCCGGGAATGACGGCGACCTTGTTGCTGCAAACAAACTTATAAGAATGATGAAAAATGAATCTTTGAACTTAATGAAATTGTTCCCGATTTCTCCGGACATTGTAAATTGATTATTTGTATTATTTAAAACCCTTTAGGTTAATTTGCCGCATAACTCCAACCAGATCGTTGAAATCAAAGGGTTTTTCAAGGAAGATGTCATAATTGCATTCAAGTTCTTTGCTAACAGTATCACTTCTCTTATAGACACTGGACATCAGGATAACTTTAATTCCTGAAAGATTCGGATTATGCTTGATTCTTTTACATATTTCTATCCCATGTGTTCCGGGAATAAGCATATCTGATATAACAAGCTCAGGTTTGTTTTCCTCGATCAATTTCATTGCAGATTCCCCGTCTTCAGTGACAGTGACTTCAAAATCAAGTTCAATAAAATATTTTTCCAGCGTTTTTCTTATTATCTTATCGTCATCTATAATTACTACCCTTAATTTCATTTTATTTCCTGTTTTTTTTTAGATCAAATCTGATTCTATATTACTCATATTCATTAATCAAGTGCAATAACCGGATGGAAGCAAAAGCAGAATTAACATATATTTATTTTTCCGATGTTAACCGGATATGGAACCAGGCCGTTATAAGTATGATGATAAAAAAATCAATCAATTAAAAGGAGGTTAATATGGACCCGAGTACAGATCAAGTTATGGGAATGGTTGTTATGCCGATCATGTTTTTACTGGTCGGATATGTGTTCAAACTTTTTATGGATTCAAAAAAGAACAAATTGAAGAGTGAACTTCATCAGAAACTGGTGGAAAAATTCGACAATGTGAGTGAACTTAATGATTTCCTGAAGAGTGACAGTGGGAATAAATTTCTTAAGTCTCTCTCTATTGAGTACGTTCAGCCGAAAGAGAGGATAATATCTTCGATAACCAAGGGGCTGGTCGCAGGATTTGTCGGATTGAGTTTTCTTCCTGTAGGGATGATCTTTTCAGCCGATTCAAAGTACTACTATGCTGCCGGTATAGTTCTTTTTGCACTAGGCGTGAGTTTTCTTGTTTCATCCTGGTTGTCCTATAAGTTAAGTACTAAATGGGGTATCATTAACGAGGATGAATAAGGGTGATCCTACCTTTATTTTTTCGGATGCAGGGGAAACCCGAACCGAATATAATGGATAGAGAACATAACAATCTTCTGAAAGAATCATTCAGAATATTTTATGAGAATCACTCCGCAGGCTTCCTGAACTTTATCAGGAAAGCCTGCGGTGGTGATGAAGGTATTGCCGGTGATATATTCCAGGAATCATTCTTCAGATTGTTCAGGTCATCTCCCCGGGGATTGAATAAGTACCAATTGAAATCCTACCTTTATAAGACCGCGTACAGGCTTGTCATTGATGAAAAAAGGAAAATGACAACTGACTCAATTACTGATGAAATGACCTATATTGAATCAAAGGGTGATAACAATCCAGATCTGAGCATTGATCTGGAGAGGATATTCGGGAAGCTGAAAAAAAAGGAACGGTCTCTGTTGTGGCTTGCCTATGTAGAGGGTTATTCCCACAGAGAGATCAGTGAAGTGACAGATATAAAAGAGAAAAGCCTTAAAGTTGTTTTGTTCAGATTAAGGAAAAAATGTGCAGAAATATTGAGGGCAGAAGGATTCTCTTATGGAGGAACAAATGAGTAAGAAAAAATGTGATCATATAACTCATATGGATGACTGCAGGGAGTGCAGAGATGAATATTTAGTCAATTCCTGGATGAAAGATCTTTCTGAAGCCGGCAAAAAAAGTAACAGTAAAGGTATCCCGCATTTTGATAAAATCTGGAAAAGGTCATTTGAATCTGTAGAGGTAAGTAATGAATTGATCGAGAAAGCAATGCTGCCACTTAAGATAGGAAGGATCATGGCATTTATGATCTCCCTGAGTGCAATACTGATCTTTGTTCTGCTCAAAGGAGATGAAATCAGGAGCATCGGAACTAGATTATTTAAGATTAAGCTGTTCGACAGCAGTATTATTCAGCCCCTGATAACTATGTACAATTCTTCTTATTTTGTTTCAATACCTCTTACTATTATTTTCATCTCTTTTTTATTGTATTTTCTATCTGTTTTTATCAAACCAATAGGCAGGAAAAATCTTGGAAGTGTTTAATTATTCCTGGGGAAATAATACCCGGCCAATATGTAAATAAACGCTGCCGTTATCAGCCCTGCTGAAAAATTCCAGTTTATGGATATAATAACGGTGATGACAGATCCCAGAACAGTTGCGAAAGCATTAGCGCCCCAGGCCCATCCTGTCATTACAGGATTTCCCGATGCAACCCTCTTGATTCCCAACGGGAAATATATACCCATCGGAATTCCCGGAATACTAATCAGGAGCAACGAAATCAGAGCTCTTATTATAAGAGGAAATTCGATCGAGAGATAGATCAAATTGAATAGAAAGAGGGAATAAATAACTAATACAATTGTTATGAATATGGAAACGTATAACATACGACCCCGGAATAATTTTATGATCCTGTCTGAATAGTAGCTTCCGGCACCTGCAGAGAGAAGAAGTGAAAAAATAATTACAGAAATTGAATATGAGGGATTACCAAGCAGGAGTTGAAATATCTTAATCAGGATGATCTCCACCATAATAAATGCCAGGCCGATCAGAGAAAAGTAAGCTATGTCTCTTGTATTTTGTCCTCCGCCTCTTACTCGAAGAGGGATATAAATGAACAATAGTGAAAATATTAATGCAATTACCAGAATGGAAATATAAACAGAATTTGTATATACACGGACTCTTTCAACTTTTTCCGTTGCCATCCCTTGCAGATAATTGTTTGAAAAATGCAATTGTCCGATCTTATTAGGTTGATTGAAATATGGAGAATTATCTGAGACAGGGGAAATATTTACTGATGATCCCTTAATAACATCTTTGTAGTCTGCCGAAGCCAGTTTGTAATATATATTTTCTTTCTCTTCGAAGGGGGTATAAATAGTTTCGTTTTTTCCGGCAAATCTTTTCAGGATGCTTCTCTCTTTTTCATTTATATTTCCTTTTTTCATAAAGAAATAGTTGAATCCGTTCCTTACCTGGATCACATAGAATTTTTTTTCAGGATCTTCGATACTTAATTCTCTCAGCGCTTCAAATGCAGTTGAAAACATTCTCTCACCATAAACATGAACAATGGAGAGAAAACCATCTTTTGAAAGGTGTTTCCAATACTCTTTAAAGGCCTGAACAGAATAAATATATGTTTCAGAAATACTGAGCCCCCCTGACAACAGGGTGTCTTTTGGATGGGAGTTTACCATCTGGATAACATCAAATTTTTTGCCGAGTCTTTTTAAAACACTCCGGCCCTCATCATTTATAAGGAAAACACCTTTTCGTTTGAATATATTTCCAATATAATCTGAATACTTTCCTGCTACCAGCCTGCAGAGTTCCGGGTCCATTTCTACAGCAAAGATCCTCTTAAAACCATTTGAAATTGCACAAAGGACCTCATATCCTCCTGCAGATCCTATTATGAGAGCTGATCCTTTTTCAGCAAGCTGATAAGGGATTGCAGCATGTGTCCATTTTAGTTCTTTTCTGAGGATCTCTTCTTCAGATGTTTTTACAAGCCATGTCTGTTGAGTTCCGCAATTAAGCCATATTACTTTCTTATTTCTGTTGAATATGAAAGGGGCAACATCTACTTTATTAATAGGGCTCCACTTTGAATGTTCTATTCGTCCTTTTCTCAGGTCATTCGTATAGTCTCTCTTTTCGATCTTGGGGATGAGTTTGAAGAGGTCGCCGGAGAAGTAGATTCCAGTTGAAAAGAGAAATATCAGAATAATCGAAGTTAATGTACGTGTTTTTGCCCTTGCTTCAGAGATTAAATACCAGGTAATTATGAGAAGTATTGCAATTATCAAAATTGCTTTCATCGGTCCCGTACCGGATATAAGTGGTATTATGAGCAGGCTCCCGAATGCCGCACCGGCCAGATCATAAAAATAGAGCTTTCCAATTTGCTGAGAATGTTCTGCAAAGATCCTTACTAATACAGCTCCACCGAGGAAAAAGGGGAGAGTGAGGGCGAGGAAATTTATCATGAGAAAAATAAGGTTTACCGGAGATGTAAAAAGATTTAAAAAGTCTATCTTTACGATTAAAGTAAGTTTAAGAATTAAAGGGAGAGATAATGCAAAGAGGAGTATATAGTGCTCTGTTCTGAACCTGGGCTTCCCCCTGATCAGTGAGAATTGAAGTCCGCTGAGCCCTGTTCCGAAAAGGGCAAGAGATATAATAAAGAAGGCAAATGAACTGAAGTATATAGCTGAGAATAGTCTGGTATAAAGTATCTCTATCAGTATAACTGAAAGTGCAGTGAATGCTGTTACCCAGAGTATCTTCAGTCTGGTCATTCTTTTCTTTTTCCGGTTAATTTTTTAAAGTTTTTTTTATATCCTTAAAAAAGATCATTCCAGAAATAATATATAGAAGGGCTGCAAGGATCAATGCGGTGGAGAAATTCCAGTTTATTGCAATTATAACTGTGATAACAGATCCGATCACTGTAGCAAACGCATTTGCGCCCCATGCCCATCCTATCATTATTCTGTTCCCCGTTCCAAGATATTTCAACCCGGAAGGGAACATCATTCCCATCG
>JAGLQR010000389.1 GCA_023136725.1 Candidatus Aminicenantota bacterium | reverse complement strand
CTGAGATCACCGATCTCATCAAGAAAAATACTCCCTTTATGGGCACTGTCAAATTTACCTATTTTTTTTTCAAAAGCTCCCGTAAAGGAACCTTTCTCATGTCCGAAGAGTTCACTTTCTATTAATTCTTCCGGAATTGCAGCACAATTAATTTGAACGAAATTTTTATCCTTCCGGGAAGACTGAATATGAAGGTTCCTCGCTATCAATTCTTTTCCGGTACCGCTATCCCCCATTATAAGTACTGTTGAGTTAGTTCTGGCAACTTTAGATATAGTCTTTCTCAGCTCTTTCATTACAGAACTTTCACCTATCATGTGATATTTCTTTTCATTAATGTTTTTTAAGAAGAAATTTTCCCTGACAAGTGAATTCTTCTCAAATGCATTTCTTACAGTTAATGTAAGTTTCTCCCTTGATACCGGTTTTTCCAGAAAATCAAACGCCCCGAGTTTAGAGGCCTCTACAGCCTCTTCAATTCCGGAATGACCGGATATCATAATAACTTCCACATTCTTCTCAATTTCTCTTAAATTGCGGAGGACATCTATGCCGTTAAATCCAGGCATCTTTACATCCAGAAGAACTATCTGAGGTTTGAACTCCTTGAAAATCTCGACACCGTCCAATCCGGATTTTGCTGTTTTCACATGGTATTTTTCATATTCAAGGACCATCTTGATCGAATCCAGGATATTACTTTCATCATCAATAACAAGAACTTTTTTTTCTTCCATAATTTCAATATAACAAAAAACTTCACCAATTTCAATTCTATATTTTTAGCACATTTTTTGACGGTTTCAGGTTATTCTGATATTATGCATTTTCTAATAATGGATCAAAATAACTCATACTGGAGAAATAGATGAAACTTGTATTGGATGGCTCAGGTGGCTTTGCCGGTGATATGTTCACTGCCGCACTTATTGATGCAGGAGCTGATTATAATGCAGTTTCCCTTGCGATGGTAAAAACCGGAAAAAAAATTGGCAATATCCGGATAAATTCAGGTAAAACCGAAGATGGATCTACTCAATTGATCATCACACTTGAAGCTGAAAAGAACCATGTCGATGCAGAACTGATAAAAGAACTTTTAAATAAAAGTTTTGAAGAATTGAATATTGGAAATATTTATAGAGAATTCGGGAAAAAAGTGCTGGAAATTCTCATTGAAGCAGAAGGTGAAGCACATAAAATGCAGGTGTTTGAAAAACTTATGCATCACCATGGCCATGATCACAAGGGGACTGTTCTACACGAGGCCCAGGATATCCTGATCGATATCATAGGAGCTGCTTCAGGAATGGAATTGCTCGGGATATCACCTTCGGCTTCTCTCCTGAAACCGGTCAGAACCGGGCAAGGGAAAATTGAATTTTCTCATGGGATCCTTGACGTTCCTGCTCCGGCAACTAGAATTATACTTGATAAATTTAATATTAAGTGGCAAAAAGGGCCTATCGACACAGAACTTTGTACGCCGACAGGCGCATCATTACTGGCAGCACTAATTGATAATGAAACTACTCCTGATTTGGAAGAATTAAAAATTCTTGGAGAAGGGTCTTCCAGAGGGACTAAGATACTCCCTATCCCACCTTTAAAGATCTATCTTATTTAAAAAGAATGAGGCCCGGGACATAGTATCTCCGGGCCTTCTTATTTTTGATATCTTATTTTTTCTTTGAATTAAATGAATACTGGAAATTAGCATAGATGATATCATTATCAACATCAGTGATATCCTCTGATCTCATTATATAATTGAATTGTAATTTAACACTCTTTGAATGGAAATAATTGATACCACCTGAAAAATTTGTATATTTTTCACCTTCATAAATTGGTGTAAATGATTCAAATCCGATTATCGGTTCAATTTTATTGAATCTGTATCCAGCCACTGCATACATCCCTGAATACTTGATACCATTACTTTCTCCGCTTATATATTCAAATTTCAGATTAATGTTATTTCTCTTATAAAAAATGTTTCCTCCATAAGAGGTTCTTTTTATATCACTTTCTACAATTGCCGGATCTGCTTCTGAACCTGACCCGAGGAAACCGCCTATTTGCAATCCTGGAA
>JAGLQR010000388.1 GCA_023136725.1 Candidatus Aminicenantota bacterium | reverse complement strand
AAGGAATGGAAATTGTATTATCTGAGAGGAATAAAACTCTAGCAGCTTATATTATATTTTTTATAATTCTGCTGCTGCCACTATCTTTCTATTTTCTCACCAATGATTTTCCGGAATTGATAAATATAAGCGATGGAATTGTAAAACAGATAAGTGTATATGAGAAGAAGATAGGGAACGAAATAAATGAATTGAAATTCAGATCAGTTGAATTGTATAAAAGATATCGGGTCAGTGTCCTGAGGCATGAGGAGATGTTGCCCGGTGAATCTATTGTGATCGTGAAGGATGGAGTGATCGACTCTTATTTCGGGGAAGTTTTTTACTTCAGATATCCAGGGATAGCACTGGAAGAGTGGAAATTAGTTAAAAAAGAGGATTTTTTGTATTTCATTGAAAAGTTGGAAGATAATGTTTTTTTTATCAAGAAATTCAGAACTCCTGATAGTATTTTTGAGGAACTCAAAGATAAATTCCCCTTTATTTCCGAAGAAGTTAAGTTTTATGAATCACCTTCTCCTGAGATCGAGAGCGGGATTCAATATGATGAAAATATCGAATCATTTTTTGTTTATCATGTTTCTGAAAATTCGAACAAACAATTATATCTCATAGTGAAATTTTCGACCGAAGACTTTTTGAGGCATTGGAAAAACACTTCGAAAACAAAGTTTCTGGCACTATATCTCCTTCTTGTATTCATTTACTGGATTTTCCTTTCATCAAGATTCAAATTTCTTAAAACTGCAGGTTTAGTAGTATTTGCAGCATCAATGTTCATGTTGATACGGCTTTATACAAATGGATCTCTTTATATAGATATTTTCGGGTTTGAGATCAGGTCTGTACTGATGTTCCTCTATCTCTCTATCCTTATTCATATCCTGATCACAAGGCTCATATTTAAAATTAAAAATAAAAATGTCATATCAATATATATTTCTTTCTCAATGATAATTTCATTAATTTTATCAGTAATATTAATAAGATCGGTGAATTTTTCATTTATGAAATTCAGTACAAGTTTAAACTATCTACTTTTCATCCTTTCTCTTTATACACTTCTTACTATACCTTTCAAGATCCTGGACAACAAGAAAATTCAACATAGTACAAATCATATATTTCTTTTTATTGCACTGCAGATCATTTCAATAACCATTATAGTTCTTTTATTGAAGATATCTTATGTTATCCCTTTGCTACTCTCGATAATTCTGATCCTGAATTATCTTTACAGGGAAAATCTATTATTTGAAACTATAAGAATACTGGTAATATCCGCCGTTATTTTTTTGATGGTGTTCTCATTTTCAGAATCTGAAAAAAAGAGGTTTACAAGTTACGGATTAAAAAAAATCTTTGCAAACCAGAACAATTATGCAAAGTTCATTTCAAGGGAACTCATACATAACATTCATCAGAGGAATGAAAATTTGTCTGAATATTTCAAGGAGAACAGTACTAATGAACTAGAAAAGATCTGGCGCCGGAGCATTGCATATAAAGAAAATATCTCTTCAGGAATATATGTAATATCAGCCGAAAAGAAAATACTGAGTTCTTTTTCGTATAGAATACCTTACCTTGATGTTACCACAAAAAACATGTTCCCAGTCTGGGCGATAGATGAATTTAAAGCTGAGTATTTTGGCAGAACGATCTCAGTAGCTGTTGCATCGGTCAATGTTTTTGAAGGATCTGAATATCTGGGGAAAATAATTATTCAGGTTATCAATAGTTCAGACCTGATAACAAGGGATCATCCGGATAGCAATATATTCACTCTTGATAAGCGGATAAGGGGTGATGATATCAGTTATATCAAACTGAACAGCAAGATGCAGGTGATCGAAAATCCCTCAAATATTAATATAAGGAATCTTAAAAGAAGGACAGCGGACGGAGAGAACTGGATAGAATTCGATTTTATGGATACAAAATTCCGTGGATATATGTTCGACAATAATGAAGATACTCTTATTGTTTTCTTTCCCAGAACATCATTCAGTGAGATCTCATCCAATATAATTAAGATATTTCTTTTTCTCATTGTAATAAATGGATTGATCAATTTCAGAAAATTTTTCGACTCTAAATGGAAGAA
>JAGLQR010000387.1 GCA_023136725.1 Candidatus Aminicenantota bacterium | reverse complement strand
ATATAATGCTGGACGATTTCGGCGGCTAATCCCGGATCTGTAGCTTATGAGGCCGGAAATGGATTACAGGAAGGTCTTAACACCGATAATACTACTCGCTGTACTTTTTTTCTCTGCATGCTCTTCACCGGGAAAACAGGGTGATAATCATCTTATCATCTCCGGTAATACGATGGGGACAACCTATACAATTAAGATAGTTAAGAATAATTTCCTCCTTCTGGGTAATACTGCTGAAAAAATAAAAGAACTTGAGGATGGGATCACCTCTCTTTTACGCAGTGTTAACATGAAAATGTCCACCTATATACCTGATTCGGAAATTTCGTTGTTTAATAATTTCAAAAAGAACTCATGGCTGGATATATCACCGGAAACGGCATTTGTCCTTTCCAATGCATTAAGGATAAGTGAGATGACCGGAGGAGCTTTTGATATCACCATAGGACCCCTTATTAACTTATGGGGATTCGGTCCTGACAGGAAGCCCATAAAGATCCCTGAGGACACAGAGATCAATCAGGTAAGGGGAAAGATCGGTTATAAAAAGATCTCAGTAAGAAGCAATCCTCCCTCAGCCAGAAAAGATTATTCGGAAGTGTATTGTGACCTCTCTGCCATCGCCAAGGGGTATGGTGTTGATATAGTAGCTTCATTCCTGGATTCTCAGGGCTTTTATAATTATCTGGTCGAGATCGGTGGAGAAATAAGTGTCAGAGGTGAAAATGCCGGTGGTAAAGAGTGGAGACTGGGTGTTCTTGCTCCGGACGGTTCAAATGATGTGAAAGAGATCATATCAATTGGTGATCTGGCAATGGCTACTTCAGGCGATTATCACAACTATTTTGAAGAGAATGGGATCAGGTATTCCCATACTATCGATCCTGTTACAGGCAGGCCGATCACTCATAAACTTGTATCTGTAACGGTAATAATGAAATCCTGTATGGAAGCTGATGCTCTTGCAACAGCAATAAATGTAATGGGCCCGGTCAGAGGATATGAATTCGCGGTAAAAAATTCTATCCCTGTCTATATGATAGTAAAAGAAGGAGAAGGGTACAAAGATAAGATGTCCCCTTCTTTTTCAGATTTCCCGGTTGACAACCGAAAAAACTGATATAATGTTATTGAATATAAAGAGGAGTTTGAAATTAAACTATTAATAGTAATTCTGTTTGTGCTCGGAGCATTTGCAATTATGCTTTTTGGTATGTTCTTCAGTGATTACAAAAAGGTCAGAACAAGACATAAAAGAGAGAAGAGTAAAATCGATATTGCAAAGGAAGAAAGCGGTTTTTCATCCTGTGCCGGATGTACCGGCACAGATTGTCATAATTAATATCTATATTTTTAAAATATTATAATTTTTTTCCTGACCAGGTTCCTGTATCAGTCCCTTTCAGAAGTGTCCCTGATATGTCATCCTCACTGCTGAATTCACCCCAGTATGTAGTACCGTCAACACCATGAAGGGTAATATCTTTTGAATTAGAGACTGTGAAACTTCCGGATCCTTCAGCTTTACCTGAACCGAGATTATAGATCACAAAACTGCCTGATGTTTTTGTTCCTACAAAAGTGATCTTCTGAGTGGCCTTTGCATCGCCATTTACGATCCGGTTAAACGCCCAATCACCGAGAATATTATATTTATCACTGTCAAACAATCCTTTTTCATAAGTATATGAACCTTTCTTTGTCACCGTGTATGTTTTCCCTTCACTATCTGAGACCTGCAGATCAAGTATAACCTCGGTCGGGGTATAGGGGTCAAAAGATAACATATCATTCGGAACTGCATTTGCACTGAATGGAAGTGGTGTATTAATATATATATCTGAAACCTCATCCACCGGAATGGTTAAATTCCCGGAGAGTTCGAGGTTATAATTCCCATAATTATTATTATCGATCTCAACAAGAGTTACGATGTTATGCATGATCCTGAATTTCCAGCCTGTTATAGTTCCGTTCTCCTCACCTTTATTAGCTACGGAAAGGAATAGGTTAATACTTGTAAGTCCATTCTCTCCTATATCAGCAAATGAATATCCTGTGACAGCGAGAACCTGAAAGTTGTTTACATCCGTATCAGATGTTTTACAGCCGGA
>JAGLQR010000386.1 GCA_023136725.1 Candidatus Aminicenantota bacterium | reverse complement strand
GGGGAAAACTTAAGCAGAAATGTTATGGAAAATCAGAAGGTAGTAATGAGAGATGGTTCAGTTCTCGAGAGGCCTTTTTTCTTCTATTCATCTGAAAAAGATAATTTTGATCTCTGGAATGCAGAGAGACACAGTCTTGTAAACTATGCCAGAAGCAGTTCTTCAAGGTATCTTGACAGAGGTTATGAAGATTATGAATATGAGTTATCAAGATCAGGAAGGTGGAGGTATAGTTCGACTTACGGATCAAACATCTGGATCCCCTACAATGTAGGGAACAATTGGAGGCCTTATTACAACGGCAGATGGGTCCACACACCGCATTACGGTTATTACTGGTATTCGTATGATCCCTGGAACTCATTTACATATCACTACGGCAGATGGCACTATGATCCTTTCTGGGGCTGGCATTGGCTTCCCGGTTACAGATGGTCTCCTGCATGGGTAGGATGGTGTTATAGCGGATCATATTACGGCTGGACACCTCTGAGCAGGTATAACAGGCCGGTAATTGTTATTAACAAGAGATGGCTCAGAAACTATAAATACAGGAATGGTATTCCTTGGGGATCCCAGTCATCAGTATTCATTAAGAAGGGGAATCTTGGAAGATCAATCAGAAAGGTTGCTTTAAAACAGGGTTCTTTCATCAAAATGAAGAACAAGGGGCTTGCATACAGGGGTAGTTCTCCTTCGGGAAAATACAACTATAAGCAGGTGAATGTCCTGAATTCCAAAGGCAGAACTGTAAGGTTCAAAGAGAGTGGGATAAAATCATCCACATACTATAAACCTTCCAAATATAAGAGTTTGGGTACTTCTAAGAAAGGGACTGTTTACAAATATAAAAGCACCAAATCCACAAGGAGCAACACTTATAAATATTCCGGATCCAAGAATACTAAGTCTGTAAAAGGGATCTCGAGCAAGAGTTATAAAAGCAGCGGGAAATCAACATCAAGAGTGAAAAAGTCTTCAAGTTCAAGTACCCGTTCAAAAGTAAAGAAAAAGAAGAACTCAGGATATCCTTCTTTTTCCAACAGGGGATATTCGGGATCACAAAGTTCCGGAAACTCAACTTATTCTTCTTCAAAAAGCAGCCGGGGGCTTTCTAAAGTCTCCGGATACGGGAGTAGAAATACCAATTCATCCAAGTATACTTACAAGAGATACTATCCTTCAACAAAAGGGACATCTTCATACAAGAAAAAGAGTTATACTTCAGGAAATAAATACGCTTACTCAAAACCGAAATACAGCAGCAGCAAGAGTAGTACATATAAGAGCTACAGATCATACACACCACGGACTTCCACATACAAGAAGAAAAGTTACAGCTTGGGGAATTCATATAGTAGTTCCAGATCCTATACTCCGCGTTCATCCACTTACAACAGGAAAAGTTACAATTACGGGTCGGGAAGTTCATCATCCTATAAAAACTATTCCAAGAGTTCAAAAAGTTATTCGAAAAGCTATTCAAGAAGCGGCAGCTCTAAAAGTTATTCAAAAGGAAGTAGTTCCAAGAGTTATTCCAGAAGTTCATCTTCGAAGAGCTCTTCACGCTCATCATCCTCTTCATCATCAAGATCTTCTTCAAGATCGGTGAGGAAGAAGTAGCGATAAAAGGGGGAGGGGGGTATACTCTCTCCCTTATTTGTCCTTCTTTTTATTTATTTCAAAAACAATTTTATTATTTTCAATTCTTCCCGATACTTCCCCTCCCCTGGAGAGTTTTCCGAAAAGTACTTCATCCACAAAGTAGTCTTTGATCTTTTCCTGGACCACTCTTGCGATCTCTCTCGCTCCGAAAAGATTTGAATAACCAAGTTTTGCAATATATTTGTAAACATCCGGAGTGAGATCGATTTTAATATTCTTTAAATTCAACTGATCTCTGAACTCATTTATCTCTTTTTTAACTATGCTAAGAACAGAGCTTTTATCGAGTCTTTCAAATATGACTATTTTATCGAGCCGGTTCCTGAACTCGGGAGAGAAGTATTTTTCAACCGATCTTGAAATTGCTTCATCTTTAATTATCTTATCATCAAAACCTATTCCCGATTTTCCGATCTTTCTTGCCCCTGCGTTTGAGGTCATAATAATTATTACAT
>JAGLQR010000385.1 GCA_023136725.1 Candidatus Aminicenantota bacterium | reverse complement strand
TGCTTCCACAACGGTTTTTCAAAAATAGTGTCACGCCCTGTCTTCTCTGCAGAGATCAATACAATAGATAGTAATAATATTAATAAAATAAATTTTCTCATCATAACATCCTGACATTGTGAACTATGAGTTTTACCGTCCCTTTTTTCCCAAGTGAAATAACCGCTCCATCCTCAAGTACCTGATCAGTAATTTTTATCCCGTTAAGGTAAATCCCGTTAGTTGAATTGTGATCAATTATTTTCAGCTTGTTCCCGGCCCTGTAGAAAGAACAATGGAGTTTCGAAATGATCGGTTCGGCTATAATGATACCTACTTTTGAGGGGTCCCTTCCGACACTGATCCCCTCATCAGACACTCTGTACGAAGATATTTTCTCTCCGTTAACAAGAACATCTATCTCATTAAAAACAACTTTTTTCTCTAAAACTTTAGAAGGTTTTTCCCGGGAAAGACTTTCGACCATTGTTTCTTCCGGAAATGAATGGGGAGTATCACCCTTGAAGAACTCTTTTTTTCTTTCATAGCGTGGTTCAAACTTCTTTTTTTTAGAAAACCTCTTGAATAATTTTTTGAACATGATTATACCCCTAAGATATATTTATTGATAAAATCCGAAATAAACTTTTCCCCTCTCCTACTTTTCCTCCTTAAAATAAACACATGCTTTTTTACCTTCCCCTTTACATAGAAAGAGATTTCTATACCGAAATTCCCTTTCCTCTTTTTAACAGTTTTTATTGTATCTGATGTGACAGCAAAACTATGTAAACGCTTGGTGACAGAATTGAAGATTATAAGATCCTTTTTCAGGATTATCTGACCCGAACACCCTTTATTAAAAAATCCATGCCTGTGATAGAAT
Source organism: Candidatus Aminicenantota bacterium (assembly GCA_023136725.1). GTDB lineage: Bacteria > Acidobacteriota > Aminicenantia > UBA2199 > UBA2199 > UBA647. The sequence goes on along the minus strand of JAGLQR010000385.1, from coordinate 1,277 downwards.
CTCAAAACAATTGATCCCCCTTTATTAACAGAATTCTTCCAATATTCCTCTGTTTCCGGGAATTTCTCCTGAATGAATTTAATTTTGCCTGCAATGGAATAAAGATCGGGATTTTTCACACCCGATTCAATAAGCTCAAATATACTAGTCTCCGCTTCTTTGAAATTCTTTTGTTCAACAAGCTGTCTTAATCTGATGAACTCTGCTTCAAGGTTTACATCAGTTAACATCACTTTCGATGTTAAAGTATCTTTTCCCTCCCCATCTTTCTTTTCAGCAGGGCTAACAGGTTCCGGATCATTTATGATTTCTTTTATTTCAGGTTTTTTTTCTTCATATCTGGCAGGTTTTTCTATTTTTTTGGTGGACGTCTTTACAGGTTTTTTCTCAGGAAGATTTTCTACTACCTTTTTTTTAACCGGTTTAGTCTCAATAATTTTTTTTCCTACCGGATCAGAATTTTCCTTATCTTTTATATCCCCGCTAATTTCATCAGACCGGGCAGGATCTTCCTCCGTGATCACAACCGGAGTCACCAATTCGGAACTTTTCGGCGGTGGAGTTTTCTCTTTCAGTACAAAGAAATAAAATGCTGCTCCCGCAAGACAGGCAAACAGGGCGGAAAGAGTCCCCAATAGAAGCTTTTTTCCCCTTTTTCCGGTAGTCCCAATGGTCTCGATCTTAGTATGCTGGTTATTTCCACTACTTGTAATAACAGTTTCAGATATTTTGTTTTCTATCTCCTCGATTGATGTAAGCATCTCAGTTGCAGATTGAAATCTCTTTTCAGGCTTTTTCTGCAAAGCTTTCAGGATGAATTTTTCTATTTTTGAACCTATATCAGGATTGAAGATCGAAGGCCTCGGAGGAGGAGTCTCAAGGTGGGCTTTCTGAACCTGAAAATCTGAATTTGTTTCTGAATCAAAAGGTACTTTCCCCGTTACCATCTCGAAGAAAGTTATCCCGACCGAGTAAAGATCGGAACGAAAATCTATTTTCTCTCCAGTAATCTGTTCCGGAGGTGTATACCATGGAGTTCCGAGCAGCATCCCTGTCTTTGTAAGTCCCTGCTTCCCGAAAACCTTGGCTATCCCGAAGTCTGAAAGCTTTACACGGTTCTCATTATCAATAAGGATATTTGCCGGTTTTATATCACGATGAATTATATTTCTTGAATGGGAATATTCCAGAGCTTTCAGGATCTGCTTTAAATAATATACCGCATCACTTATAGACAAAATGTTTTGTTCCCTGAGCAGAACCTTCAAATTCTTGCC
>JAGLQR010000384.1 GCA_023136725.1 Candidatus Aminicenantota bacterium | reverse complement strand
CGTCAGCTTTACCTTCTACAGGTTTGGCAGCAAGTTCAAGCACTTCCCTATACCTCCAGTTAATTTTCTTCTTTATCAGTGTTACAACGAAAGGAACCATGAATAATGCTGCAAGAATTGCAAATACCAGATGGACTTTTAATTTATGAACAGGTGGCAGAAAAGTAAGCCCGATGAATAAATAGTATGGAAAAGTCATAAGATATACAGGATTTCTTGTTCTAAGCCAGACAAAAAAATGGATAAATGCAAAAGGGAGGTTTGCAAGGGAAAGAACCCAGTGAAATATCTCCTCTCCACCTAATGTCCTCCCTGACAAAAGCAGGATCACGAGGATTATAGTTATAGCAATAAGCCCCAAACTTGTTGTCTTGATTTTTCTGGTTTTCATTTATACACCTCAATTTTAAACTTCATTTCATTTGAAGTATATTTCACATAAACGTTATTGTCAAGCCTTTTTTTTATTTTTTAAGCTGCCTGAGAATATCTTCCAGCCATTTTATTTTAGCAGTCTGGATGTTGGGGCTGGGGTGTGAGTAGAGTTTCGGATGGTTGGGAGATACGATGCCTGTAGTTTTAAAATCTTCCAGAAATTTTAAAGCTTTTTCTGCAAGGGGAAGCAGGCTTTTATCCCTGCCCCATCCGAGAATCACCGGAGATTTTTTTTTACTCATCCGGAAAACCTTCTCTCTCTCCTTTGTTCTTGTTCCGGAAAAGATTGTATGGACATCATCAAAATTAATTTCAAACTCTTTTACCCGTTTGAAGAATTTAAGGCTTTTTGGTTCTCTTATATCCGAAAGGTTAACGATCCGGACATGGTTCCATCCCATCGCGGCCATTATTCTCATAACCTGATATTGAGTAACATCCGGCTTTGCAAATACCATCTCAAGAGAAGCCAGTAATGGGAGTGCTTCATAAACAGGGAGACCGGGTTCACGGAATCCGAATTGTCTCGGTTCTGATGAGCCCGGATTCATCATCACAAATATCGAGTCCGGTTGTGAAGAAGATAAGTTAAGTGGTTCCGGTAATGGATTAAAATAACTTCTTCTGAATATTTCCAGGATATTCCGGCACTTGATCTTTTCTCCATCCTCCGGCAGAAGATCATAATAACTGCCGTAAACCGTGAAGATATTTTTTAACTCATCAGCATACAGAAATCTAAGCATTATCAATTAATATAAGCACTAAGGTAGCCGACAACCTGATCGAAATCACCACTTACATATCCGGAATTTGTGTATTCTATCACTTCGCCTTTTGTCCCGCCTAATTCCTTTGCAGCAGTCATCATTATATATGTTGGTGAAACTCCGCACATAGAGATCCTTTTTGAGTGAACTGTATCAAACAACCCGTCCGGATCCAACTCTATAATTTTTTCTATAGCTAAATAGTCCAGTACCTTAGCATTATCTGCACTGATATAATGGCTCATATCTGTAGATGCGATGATTAGAATATCATCACCCTTCTCTTTAATAATTCGTCCTATTTCAATCCCTCCGGCCTTCATCATATCCCTGTCATGCGTTCCGATTGTAATTGGCAGAATTTTAGCTGAGGGATTTAGTAGTTGGATAAAAGGGACCTGTACTTCAAGCGAATGCTCTTCTTCAGAAGGGGTAGAATCAACAATAAAGACCTCACTTCTCTGAATTAGATCATCTCTCAATTCATCATCAATCTTAATATCACCTAACGGAGTATTCCATTTATTGTGCCCGTCAACGGCCATCACATGCCCGGATCCTCTGTGATTAACACCAAGAATAATGACACGGTCTGGAATATTTACCTTTCCGAATCCGCTCCCTGCACAACCACCGGAATACACATATCCGGCATGAGGCGAGATCAGTCCGATAACTTTGATCTTATTCTCAGCATCTTTAATAAGTTCTCCTACTTCGCTCCTTAATATCTCCCCGTCACCTGGGTAGAACATTCCCGCTACAGAAGGATATCTTGTCATTGTGCCCTCCACTTTCGGGGAAATTGTATCATACTGGAAAAAAATTATTGAGAGTTAAAACGTGAGCCTGCCATCATCAACAACAACTTCACCTGATTTTATTATTGTTTTAAAGGGGTTGATCCCGAGATGATAGGCTAGGTAACTATAGTCCGGAACATCTGCAAGAATAATGTCCA
>JAGLQR010000383.1 GCA_023136725.1 Candidatus Aminicenantota bacterium | reverse complement strand
ATTTCCACACTCCGCCACCTGCAGTCCCAACATAGATTATATTGATATCACTTTCGACAACCGCAATATCGGTAATTCTACCACTCATCACAGCCGGCCCGATATTTCTTGCTTTTATATCGCCAAAGAGTGATGAATTTATTTTTGTTTTTCCAAGCTCAAAAGATGTAAAGACAACTAAAAAAGATATTATAAAAATCACAAAGTTCTTAATAGACATTATTCCTCCTTGGATTATGAAGATTAATTATAAAAGTATTGGAATAAATAAACAAATTATTATATACTCAAAAATTAAAATTTGGAGGAACAAATGAAAAGAATATTCATTATAATTTTTGCATTCACTTTCCTTTTCGGAATGGTTCAGTCCCAGAATGTTGATGAAATAATTAACAATCACATTGAGGTAAAGGGTGGCGCGGAAAAACTTGAATCGATAAAATCTGTTACTGCGGTTGGCAAGATGGTCAGAATGAACATGGAGATGAAATTCAGCATGTATTATAAGAAACCGAAAATGACCAGAACAGAGGTTACATTTTCTGATAAGCTTATGGTATTTGCTTATGACGGGGAAACCGCATGGCAGATATCTCCTTTTACAGGAATAGAAGGGCCTCAGATAATGACAGGCGATCAGGCTGATGATGCTAAAGAGACTGCAGAAATGTTTGAAAATCCTTTGATAAATTATACAAAGAAAGGACATAAGGTTGAACTTCTTGGCAAAGATGAACTTGAAGGGACAGAGGTATTTAAGGTTAAACTCACTATGAAGGACGGCAAAGAAACAATATTCTATTTCGATACTGAAACTTTTATCGACCTTAAAACAGAAACAACCAGGATCAAGAAGGACGGAAAAGAGATCAAGGCTGAAAGTTATTCCTCAGACTTTAAAGAAGTTAACGGAATGATGACAGCATTTTCCATAAAAACCAAAGTAAACGGGATGGATATGGGAAATATTGTTATCGAATCGATCAAATATGATGAACCGCTTGAAGATTCATTCTTCAAGATGCCGAAAAAAGAAGAAGAAAAAAAATAATTTCAACCTGAATATATCTTAATGCGAAGAGAATATGCTTTAGATCTGGTAAAAAAGAATCTTAACAATCCGAATCTTGTAAAACATTGTCTTGCCGTTGAGGCATGCATGAGAGAGCTTGCAAGTTATTTCTCCGAGGATGATGAGGAGTGGGGATTAGCCGGACTCCTTCATGACCTCGACTATGAGGTTACATCGGAAGATTCATACAATCATGGCCTGATAACAGCCAAAATGCTTGAAAATGAAGATGTTTCTGATGAGATTGTTCACGCTATCAAAGCCCACAATAAGAAAGTGGAGCTTGTTTCAAAAATGGATAAGGCACTTTATGCGATTGATCCGACTTCCGGATTCGTCATAGCTGTGGCTCTAATGCATCCTTCAAAATCCCTTGACGGAGTAAACCTGAAAAGGATGAAAAAACGATTCAAAGAAAAGTCATTCGCAAAAGGTGCTGACCGGGAGCAGATGAGAACCTGTGATAATTTAGGGCTTGAGTTGGAGGACTTCCTGGAACTCTGCCTGAAAGCAATGATAGGAATTAAATCAGAATTGGGCCTCTGACTATCTACCTGTAAATATTATAACTGACCGCTTACGATTTTGAAATAAATTAATCTATCTTGGTTTCAGATCTTTTTCCGTCTGCAGATCTTATCACTACTCTTTCATCTTCAATATAGAACTTGATCTCATCGCCTTTTGAGCTACCGCTATCAGCCTTGATCAATTGAGCATTTGTAATGAATGTAATAATTTTCTCATTGAACTTCCAGATAACTTTTTCACTTTTTCCGGAAATGCCTTTCCTTTTAAATTCTATTTTATCTTCCCCTGTGACACGGCTGATCTTTTTATTATCATTGAATTCTACAACAAGAGATTCTCCGGAAAGTGAATTGTTTTCTTCACTCAGGACACCTTTCCCTTTTATATATAAAAAATTCTTATCTGGATCGATTTTTATTTCCTCACCGCTGATGGATATCCCCTTTTCATTATTAGTGAAATTCAACTTTGCTTTTCCTGATATATTTATACTTTTATTTTCACCGATCTCTACCTTTTCAGCATTTAATTTTGTATCACCCTGAAAAAGGGAAACATTTGTACTATAAA
>JAGLQR010000382.1 GCA_023136725.1 Candidatus Aminicenantota bacterium | reverse complement strand
CAGAGCAGCCAGACAATTCTTTTTGTTCTCTGGACTATTATAATCCTGTTCAGTATTACATTCCTGTTTGTTTTTGTACGAAACCTTATAAAACTTTATTATGATAAGAATAAAGAAAAAACCGGGAGCAGATTTAAAAAAAGACTGGTCTTTTTCTTCATAACTTTCTCGATAGTTCCGACTATTTTTCTCTTTTTCTTTTCAACAGAGTTAATTGAAAGGGGAATCGGGAAATGGTTCACAACTGACATAGACTCAATTATGACAAAATCAAAAGAGTTGAAAGAAAGTTACTATGAAAAATCGAAAGATGACCTTAAATACTTTTCCAGGATAGTGGCGGATGGAATCCGTTCAAAAAGGATGTATACGGAAGAGAATACGATATTTCTGAGAAATTGGGTAAAAAAGCAAATGAAGAACTACAGGCTTGATGTTGTAAATATATTTAAGGATAGAACGGAGATAGTTTCTCAGTTCCACCCTGTCATACCTCTCCAGGAGTATAAGGACCTTTCTCTTGAGGATGTTTACAAGGTCCTCAGTGGTAGTGATTTCATCAGGGTTGATTCTCTTCATAATGGTGAACTTATAAGGAGTGGTATCCCGTTTAATTCCAGTGAAGGAGATAAGATCCTGGTAATAATAGGAAAATATTATCCGGAGAATTATATCAAGAACCTTAAGATCCTTGGAAATATGGTAGAAAAATATTCTCAGCTTAAACTGATCAGAGACCCTGTTAAAACAACCTATTACCTTCTTTTTGTATTTATTTCAATACTTATAGTATTTTCTGCATCCTGGGTTGCCTTGTATCTTGCCAGGGGGATAACAACTCCCATAGAAAAACTTGTAGAGGCTGCTACCGAGATAACGAAAGGTAATCTTGATGCAAAGATCGATTATATAGCGAAAGATGAGTTTAACATTCTCATAACCGAGTTTAATAAGATGACCTCTGATCTGAGAGATAACAGAGATAAACTTAGCAGACGAACAATAGAATTGAGACAGAGAAGGAGTATTACCGAGAATATCTTAACCAATATCACATCAGGTGTTATGGCGATAAACCTGAGAGGTGAGATAATCGAGATAAATCCGGCAGTGGAAAAAATGCTGGGTTTAAAAAAAGAAAAGTTCATTAAAAAGCAGTTTATCAATATTTTTGCTAATAATCCCTATAATGATATAAAGGATCTGATCGAAAAGGGATTTAAGTCGAAATTCAAATTGATAGAAAAAGAGATAGATATTAAAATCAAGGGGAAAATTCTTAATCTGGCAATCAAGATATCCCAGACAAGGAATCCTGTTAATAACAAATTTTCCGGAATACTTGTAGTGCTTACAGACCTCACTGCGTTAATGAAGGCACAGAGGCTCCTTGTATGGAGGGAAGTTGCTAAAAGGATCGCACATGAGATCAAAAATCCTCTTACTCCGATAACTATCTCATCGGAAAGGATTCTCAGGTCAATAGATCTTCCTGAGGATAAGTTTAGAAAGATTGTCGAGGATGGTCTGAATATAATTCTTACCGAGATCGATTCGATAAAGAATCTAGCTGATGAATTCTCCAATTTCGCACGTCTTCCGGAAATCAAATTTTCGAAAGGGGATATCAATCAAATCCTTGAAAAGCTTGTTTCCGTCTACACATCTATTTATAGTACAATTGAATTTAAGGTTGATCTTGATGTAGACATCCCGATCCTGATCAAAATGGATACAGAGCAGATCCGAAGAATATTTGTAAATATAATCGACAATGGAATTGAAGCCAACGATAAACAGGGGACAATAGAGATCGTCACAAAATACAATGTCGAGAGTCAATTCGCACGTATCGAGATTGCGGATAACGGAAGTGGAATAAGTGATGAAGATAAGGAGAAACTCTTTATGCCCTATTTTTCACGCAAAAGCAATGGGACCGGGCTTGGGCTTGCCATAACTCATAATATCATTGAGGAACATAACGGTATGATATCAATAATAGATAATACTCCGAAAGGGACCAGATTCATTATTGAACTTCCGGCATGATTTTTGATCTTTCAAATCTTTAAAATTGCACTATTACCTTGACTAAATCGGTCAATTTATATTAACATTATAAAAGATTTATAGAAAAATACCCGGAGGTCAATTTGAAAAGGATATTATTAGTAGTTTT
>JAGLQR010000381.1 GCA_023136725.1 Candidatus Aminicenantota bacterium | reverse complement strand
TCAAAACAGATAAAAGGATCATCCTCTCTGTTACAACACCTTCCGGATTTAAAATTGCAGAAGAAATATTTAAAGAAATTGATGTTATCAACGGGCCATTTGACCTTTCCTTTGTTGTGAAAAAATTCATAAAAAAAATAGACCCGACCATAATCATTCTCAATGAGCTGGAGATCTGGCCAAATTGGATCTCACTGACAGACAGAATGAACATACCAATGGTGGTCATCAACGGCAGGATTTCAGAACAGGCATTTCGCAGATATAAAAGATTTTCGTTTTTTATCAGAAAATTTTTCCGGAAAATTAACCTTTTTCTCCTTCAGGATGAAAATTACAGGAACAAATTTGTCGATCTGGGAGCAGAGAATATTTCCATAAAAATAAGCGGAAACATAAAAGCGGATGAAGCTGTAGCTGTATCCGGGAAAATTGATAGTCCGGATAAGATATTTGAACTTCTTGGTATAAAAAGGCCGATAAAAAGAATAATCCTCTTCGCAAGTACTCATGCCTCCGATGAAGAGATATTTATCCCGGTATTAAATGAACTGTCAGAAAAATATTTTATAATAATTGCACCCAGGCATACAAACCGGACAGATAACCTGGCTTCCTCTCTGGAAATGAGCAATATCCCTTTTGATGTCTGGAGTAGAGATAAGCGGTCAAATAGTGATATTATTATTTTCGATAAAATGGGCCATCTTACTAAATTGATAAAAATAGCAAATATCATCGTTATGGGAGGAAGTTATGATCCGGCAATTGGAGGGCACAATCTTTATGAACCTGCAATTTTCGGGAAAAAAATAATCGGAGGCCCATGTTTCAATAATTTCCCCTCGATAGGAAAGGAACTTACCGGGAATGGTGTATATACGATAGCAGATACCGGAGAATCACTCCTGAACATATTGACGAATTTAAAAAATCAGGACATTAAAGTAATAAATGAAAAAGCTAAAAGATCTGTGATGAAAAGATCAGGTGCAATAGAGTTTTCCATAAGGGAGGTGCTGAAATTTCTAAACTAACCATTCCATTTCTGAATTTTATTTCCATACTATACAAATCCGGATCATTTATAGCTCTGACACTAAAAGGACTAGGGAAACGGGAATATAAAGATATAAAAATAATTTCGATCGACAACCTATCTTTCGGGGGGACCGGGAAGACTCCGATGGTATTGGAAATTGCCGGAATTCTTAAAGAATCCGGGAAGAAATTTTCGATCGTTACCAGAGGATACGGGTCATTAAGTGAAAAAAATGGAACCATTGTAAAAGATCACCATACATGGAAAGAGATTGGCGATGAAGTGAAAATGATATCTAATGAACTTCCTGGTGTTGATATCTTTACCGGAAGGAACAGGAAAAAATCAATCATCAACAGTATCAGGAGAGGTAATGAAATTGTAATTCTGGATGACGGTTTTCAGTCGACCAGCATTAAAAAAGACCTTAAAATTATGATGATAAATCCTGAACACGACTACTTTTATCTGAGAAATTTTAGGTTCATGGCAAGTGTAGAAGATATCATCCTTTACTATAAGGGGGGGGAATCCGGGAAAGCAGGATACCATATCTGTCGAACAGGGGATCATGGATATTATTCTTTCGAATTCACCTCTTTTCAAACTCAGGAGGGCCTCCCTGCCGATCCGGGAAAACTTCCCGTTTACGGGTTCTCAGCGCTCGGAGATAATGATCGGTTCAGATCGGATCTCAACGAACTGAATCTGAAAGGATTTAAAAGCTTCAATGACCACCATGAATATACTCGGGATGATCTTAAGCTGCTACTCAGGGAAATGAAAAATGAAAAGGCAGAATTTCTTGTTTGTACTTACAAAGATTTCATCAAAATTTCAGATATGATTAAAGACGGCTTCCCTTTAATTTATGTTAAGAACAGGATAAAATGCAACTTTGATCTAAAGGGCTATGTACTATCAATAACAAAATGAAACATAACATAAGGTATAGAGTAGAATATTTCAGCCTCAGGATGTTTATATTTTTTATTAAGATATCACCTTTATTTCTAAAAAAAATCTTTAGTTTATTTGCACTTGGAGTGTTCTCTATTGCAGGCAAAAGATATAATAAGCTTGTTGACTCAAATCTAAAGATCGCTTTCCCTGATATTCCGGATCAGGAAAGACTTTCACT
>JAGLQR010000380.1 GCA_023136725.1 Candidatus Aminicenantota bacterium | reverse complement strand
AGAAAAGGGGAAGACAGGGATAATCACAGCAAGTTTTACAGTAGAGACAGGGATGTATGCAATACAGAACAATCCCGACATAATAGCAAATGTTATCATTTCCGGACCGATCCTGAGAGAAGAGTCGCGAAAATGGATAACGAGGAACTCTGACCTGGCCATTTTCAATATTGCCAGTATTTTAGACGGGAACCATTATCTCCTTATGGAAGAATATACAGCAAGAAGCCTGAATCCCCTGTCAAGAAACCTGTTAATTGAAAAAACCGAAACCCCTTTCACACTCCCTGCGCACGGCACATTTGTTTTTGATGAAATACCTGAGATACAAAATCATATAGCAGATTTTTTTGCAGAAGTATTCGGAATCGTTGAGAATGCTGATGGAATTGTAAAAAACCCTAAACCCAAGGATATGATCACCTTTTTTTCGACTGATAATATGCCGATAAATGCAACCTTCAGGAAACCTGCCGGAAAGTCGGACATTCCCGTTCTACTGATTTATCCCCCCGAATCACAAACGAGGCTCTATTATGATGATCTTATTAATATTCTTGTTGATAAGGGATTTGCTGTTCTTGCTCCGAATACAAAGAGGGCGTGCAGAAAAAAGACAAAGATAAATCTCTGTGATATGGAGGTTAACGGAGCGCTTAATTTCCTTAGAGAAGATCCTGATATCGATCCTGAAAAAATCGCGGTTCTATTCCCCGGTTTCTACCATTACTTCGCAATAAAAGCTGTAAACAGCAATGAACTGTCTGTAAATCTTATTATGTTAATGAACTTCAGTAAATTCCGTGAATTTCTGGACCTCGGGAAGTCCAGATCAGAAAATGGCCCTGCTGTGAGGTTCATAAAAAGTTCGGAACAGCATAAAATCCTTTTTTACATGAGAAAATACCTGAAAAAATGATAAAACGATTATTGATCTTAATTTTCACATTTTATATGTTGTTCCCGTCATCCTATCAGAATTTGAAAGATCAAAATAAGTACCTCGAATCTCTTAAACCGGGAGGATCATCAATGATCTTCATACCGAAAGGAGAATATTTTACCGGCGACAGAAATTCTACTGACAAATCTCCTCCGACAAAGAGGCCATTTGAAGGTTTTTATATAGATATACATCCCGTTACGAATTCCCAATTTCTCATTTTTATAGAGAGAACAGGCTATCAGCCGGATGGAAAATTCGATAAAACTTCGGCTGAAAATATGCCGACTTATCCTGTAACAGGAGTTACCCTAAAAGATGCTGCCGGATATGCTGAATTCGCCGGGAAAAGGCTCCCTACTGAATGGGAATGGGAAATTGCAGCAAGAGCATTAAAAAAAGACTATCAATCCACCCTTTCCATTATCTATAAAGAAAAAAAGGGTATATTTTTTAAGATGGAGAGGAAAATAATTTCTCCTGTTTTCTCAACTCCGCCTAATGATATAGGATTTTATGATCATATCGGGAATATCTTCGAATGGACCACAGGTATTTATCCCATAGATTTATTGATAGGGAAAAACAGGAAGAGTCAGAGGGTCGGAGTCATCAGAGGTGGTGCATGGACCAACATCAGAAATGATGTGAAATATTCCACCCGGACACCCTTCCCTACAGGAAGATCTCTTAAATGGCTCGGATTCAGATGTGCCAAAGATCCTGTAAAATAAATATCTGTTCAAATCAATGTGAATATTTTTTAAATTCAGGGATAATTGTCATGTTTTTGATCATCAGATTTGATTCCCGCATACCTGAACTGATTATTCTGAAGAAACCATTGTCATGTTTAAAATTAATACTCTTCATCAATTCTCCTTCAATAAGGTTCAGCATTATTTCTTCTCTGGTACTACCTGATATCAGAATAATTTTAAGCTCTGCTTTTTTTCCAACCAATGAACTTTCAACTATCTTTGTTAGAGAAACATTTAACCTGAAATGACCATAGCCGGACGGAAGGTGTCCGGTATCAATATTATTTACAGATCCCTTTTTATTTTCATAAATGTCTAAAGTGTTTATGTATGATAGAAGGATCAGGTCTACTCCGGTTTTCCTGAAAAACGACCTTACCCATACGGGAGCTTTATCTTTACTGAACAGGTCAGGAATTTCGCCTTCAATAAATGAAGAAGATGCTGCACTGTTTTCTGCAGACATCATAACAGAACTTTCTCC